>JAQSYR010000161.1 GCA_029256035.1 Anaerocolumna sp.
TAATGGTTTCGTTGAGGATTTAAGGGAACAGTTGGCTGTTCATGATAAATTCAAAAATGGATGGATTGGAAAAACCAAAGGCGCTTCCATACAGTTTAACATTGACTGTAAAAGTATTGCGGTACAATTTTGTAAATCACCAAGACCCAATGCACCTTTGGCTAAAGTAATTATAGATGGAGATACCTGCAATCCTTTTATCATAGATGCAAGTAATTCTACCACAAAAGGGGATAACCTTAATTTACAGACTTTGATAGTAGCAAATGAAAGCAAAGTACATGATATTCTTATAGTAGTTGATAAAATAGAAGAATCCATAAAGGATGAATTTTATCTGGCTTCTATTATTGTTGCTTAGAATTATAACCCTATCATACCTGGAAAACTCCAAGAGGGGAATGGATGAGATAATACTGGTGTGCTGCTCTTGGAGTCCAAATTAGTTAAAACAATAGAATTAATTAAAAATTATATAAGATATTAAAGGTTTGACTCATTATGTTTTTTAATCATAGTTCCAATGCATTTGGAACCAAAGATAATTCCAACAATTAGTACAGCAGCCAAACACATATATTTTATAATACAGGCTACATCTACTTTTACATCTACATTAATACCCGGTCTGATTTCATCAGGAATATTCTTATTCATCATAATATTATATCCTCCTTAAGAATTTTATCATTTATTAAAACCCTAATTCTTCACCTACAAGTATTACTTTTATCCTTCCAGGAATTCTAGATTTTCTTGTAATAACGATTTCACAACAGATACAATCAGGAGACAGACAATTGGCGCATCTGCCTAATTCTGTGCAAGGATTTTGAAAGCCAAGTCGAATAGCATTGGGAGGTGCTGCCATATTGCGAACTCTCTCCATACCAGTTTCTACATTAGTAACAATTTTATTCATACCTGCAATGATAATAACATTTGTAGGACCTGTAATCAGACAGGCAACACGGTTTCCGCTACCATCAATATTTACTAGCTGACCATCAAGTGTAATTGCATTGGAACTCATAAAGAAATAATCCGCTGTTATAATCTTACGATAAATATTAGTCTTCTCTTCTTGTGTAATGGCTTCATCTCTGTCATAAAGAATATAATCCGAAGCCTTTAATTCATCAAGTAAACCAATCTCTTTTAAGGTTTCTGAACCACCCCAGGAGATAGAGCACCCTGGAGTTAGAAAACGTTTTGCCATACTTAGGGCTTCTTCCTTATTATCGCAATAATAACCTTCAATTCCACGTAAATTAAATTTTTCAATCAGACTATCAGCTAAATTCTCATAATATTGTTTTTTAGGTAACATAGAAGACCTCCTATTTACTCATTATTTTGCATTATATTTTTTAATAAAACATGCACCAACAGCACCAGGGCCTGTATAGGTTCCAATGGTTACACCAATCTGGAATACAGGATATGTAATTTCAAAACCGATTAACTGTTCTAATTGTTCTTTCACCCATAAGGTATCTTCTTTCGTTGTTGCATTTGCCAGACAAAAATCATAATCACTGTATTTTTCACCAGTTTCATTAAAATACTCTTCTACCATTGATAGTATTTTCTGCAAAGATTTCTTTCTTCCTCTTACATTGGAATAAGGAATCAACTCAGCATCTTTTAACTGAATCATTGGCTTTAGATTCAGCATAGTACCTGCAAGGGAAGCTACCTTGCCAACTCTGCCGCCTTTTGTCAGATATTCCAGAGTATCTACTGTAAACATGATTCTTGCTGTAGATTTTAACGTATTGATACGCTCTACCGTTTCTTCAATGGTTAATCCTGCAACTTTCATTTTAGCTGCCTGAAGAAGAACTAAGCCTTGCCCAGCAGTGGCTTGTATGGTATCTATAATATGTATCTTTGCCTCTGTGTACTTTTCTTCAAGTATTAATTTGGCATTCATGGCAGATTGGTAAGAACCACTGAATTTCAAAGTTAAGCAGGTACATAATATGTGGAACCCTTCCTGAATGGCAGGTTCAAACATCGAAATATAATCCTGAACAGAAGGAAGTGATGTCTTAGGAAAAACATTTTGATTTGTTAATATGTTATAAAATTTTTCATTACTTATGTCTATATTTTCTTTGTAATAGTCTTCTTGATTAAAGGTTACATAAAATGGAACTAATGTGATGCCATAGTTATTAATTAATTCCATTGGAACATCGCAGGATGAATCGCTAAATATTTTAAATTGATTCATGTTAATCTCCTCGTAAAAGTAATTTTAACCTTATTATATCGAATCCCTAAAAAAATGTATAGAGTCAGGGAGGAAATAATTCGCATATCCTGGATTTTTTATAAAAATTTAAGAAAAGGTATAAGCATTATTTACATCAGGATGAAATTTTGGATTGGAAAATCCTAATTATCATAGAAAGTTGGAAAGTTTATGCCTAAAAGTTTATTTATTTCTGAAAAACCTAGTGTGGCCCAAGAATTTGCCAGGGCTCTTAAATATTCCTTTAAAAAAAGTGATGGATATATGGAATCCGAAGAATCTATTGTAACATGGTGCGTAGGGCATCTGGTAACCATGAGTTATCCGGAAGTCTATGACAATGCATTAAAGCGGTGGACCATAGAAACCCTTCCCTTTCTGCCTAAGGACTTTCTATATGAGGTAATCCCCAATGTAAGCAAGCAATTTAATACAGTAAAAAGTTTATTAAACCGGAAGGACGTGGATAAAATTTATGTATGTACTGACTCCGGTCGGGAAGGGGAATATATTTACCGTCTGGTAGAACAGATGGCAAAAGTTCCGGCAGATAAAGAAAAAAGACGAGTATGGATTGATTCCCAGACAGAGGAGGAAATCCTTAGAGGAATTAGAGAAGCTAAGCCTCTGTCAGCGTATAATAATTTATCCAATGCCGCATATTTGCGAGCAAAAGAAGATTATTTGATGGGCATTAACTTTTCCCGTATTTTAACCTTAAAATATGGACAAAGTATTACCAATTACCTTGGGAGTGAAAAAAGGGCAGCCATATCTGTTGGCAGGGTAATGACTTGCGTCCTTGGAATGGTAGTTCGAAGAGAAAGAGAAATACGGGCATTTGTTAAAACTCCTTTTTTCCGGGTCCTCACAACATTAGATGTAACTGGAAGAAACTTCGATGGAGAATTTCGTGCAGTTGAAGGTTCTAAATATTTTAACTCCCCCTTATTATATAAAGAAAATGGTTTTAGGGAACGAATAGATGCAGAAAAACTAATCAAAGAACTGATTGGAAGAGACCCGAATTTCACTGAGCAAGTGGAGAATGGGAAAAATAGTTATTCTAATACCATGGCGGAAGATGATAAAATAGTAGCGGAAATTATCCAGATGGAGAAGAAGAAAGAAACCAAGAATCCACCTTTACTATTTAATCTGGCTGAGTTGCAAAATGAATGCTCTAAACTATTTAAAATCAGCCCAGATGAAACTCTTAAGATAACGCAGGAATTGTACGAAAAAAAGCTTGTTACCTATCCAAGAACAGACGCAAGAGTTCTCTCAACTGCAGTAAGTAAAGAAATTCATAAAAATATCAGCGGGTTAAAAGGATTTTTTCAGGTAAAGGATTTTGCCACAGAAATAATGGAGAAAGGAACTTACAAAAATATAAGCAAAACCCGTTATGTTAATGATAAGCAAATAACAGATCATTATGCCATTATTCCTACCGGCCAGGGGTTAAGTGCTTTAAGTTCCATTTCCAATACAGCAGTTAAAATATATGAAGTAATAGCAAGAAGGTTCTTAAGTATATTTTACCCTGGGGCAGTTTATCAAAAGATTAATTTAACAACTAAAATTAAGGCAGAGTGTTTTTTCTCATCTTTTAAAGTATTGTCAGAGGAAGGGTATCTTAAAGTAGTGAATCTTTCCTTTGATCAAAAAAAGACTGGGACAGCAATGAATCAAAGCTCCTCTCAGGAAAAAAATAAAGAGAACCAAAGTTCAGACTCTATTGATAATGAAGAAGAAAACTTTGATATGGACTTTATTGAGATTCTGAAAAACCTGAAAAAGGGAATGTTATTACCGGTAAATAAAATGACTATAAAAGAGGGTGAGACAGTTCCACCAAAACGATATAGTTCCGGTTCCCTGATTCTTGCCATGGAAAATGCCGGCCAATTAATTGAAGATGAAGAGCTTCGGGCACAGATAAAGGGTAGTGGCATTGGAACAAGTGCAACAAGAGCAGAAATCTTAAATAAATTAATTAAAATTAATTATCTGAGTTTAAATAAAAAAACTCAGATCGTTACGCCGGCACAATTAGGTGAGATGATTTATGAGGTTGTAAATGCCTCAATCAAATCATTATTAAATGCAGAATTAACAGCCAGTTGGGAAAAAGGATTAACTTTTGTTGCAGAGGGAAGTATCACAGAAGAGGAATACATGGAAAAGTTAGAAGGCTTTGTAGGCCGTATGACAAACGGAGTTAAAGGGCTAAATAACCAGAGTTTTCTCTATCAAAATTTTCAGGAAATAGCTTCAAACTATAAATAGAATTAAAAGAAAGGTATAAAAGAGAGGAGAAATTAAATGTATCAAGATATGAATCTACATAACCTGTTTGACTTAACTCAGACAATTGCAGCTGAATTATTTACTGGGATGACTTATCCGTGGGAAGTATTATCCGAAATTGGGCAATTTATACTTAAACTTGGAAAAGCATTACCCAAAGAGGAATACCAACAGGTTGGAGAAAATGTGTGGATTGCAAAAACTGCAAAAGTTGCCCCTACTGCAAATATTAATGGCCCTGCAATTATAGGCAAAGAGGCTGATATTCGCCATTGTGCTTATATCCGGGGTAATGCCATCGTTGGAGAAGGAGCAGTTGTTGGGAATTCAACGGAATTAAAGAATGTAATACTGTTTAATAAAGTTCAGGTTCCCCATTATAATTACGTGGGGGATTCCATTCTTGGATTTAAGGCCCATATGGGTGCCGGTTCCATAACTTCAAATGTGAAATCTGATAAAACACTGGTTAGTGTAAAATACAATGAAGATAGTATTAAAACCGGATTAAAAAAAGTTGGGGCAATGCTTGGAGATAATGTGGAAGTAGGATGCAACAGTGTATTAAACCCAGGAACTGTAGTTGGCAGAAATGCGCTTATATACCCACTTTCCATGGTAAGGGGGTTTGTCCCTGCCAATAGTATATATAAAAAGCAAGGAGAAGTAGTTTTACAGGATAATTCGAAATTATAACAAGAAGATTAAGCATTATAATCATAAGCTAGAGTGTTAAAATAACAAGCTAAAGTATTAAAATAACAAGTTAAATGTTAAAATCACAAGGTGGTGATATCTAGGTAAAAACTGCCCCAAGTTCTTAAATGAACCTGCGGGCAGCTTTTTGGGTTAACGTATCATAAAAGTAATTGTTCCCTTATATGATTTGAATAAAAACCGTATATATTACGTATTTACAAAAAAGTAGTATACAAATAGAAATATTTGTTATATAATATGAATAATAAACGTAGGAGAGGATGATAACATGGCAATCAGTAGAGCAGCTATGCGCACCATTAATATATTAGAGTTAATAGCCAGTAAAGCGAAAGGAATCACATTATCAGAGATAGCAGCAGAACTCGATATGCCTGTCACTAGCGTAAATGATATTGTAAAGGCATTGATAGAGACAGACATGATTGAAATTATTGATGAAAGAAGTAAATTATATGGAATTGGGGTTAAGGCATATTACATTGGTAATTCATTTATCAGCAATACCAGTTTGGTAGATAAAGCAAAACCTATTGTGGAAGAGCTTGCAACTCATGTGAATAAAACAGTATTTATTGGAAAAGAAGTAAAAGAAAAAATTACGTATAT
>JAQSYR010000162.1 GCA_029256035.1 Anaerocolumna sp.
TTGATTGCCTTTATAACACCTGTAACAGGGCTGTATATATTAGATACCGCCTTTACGGACTCAACATCAGCAAAGGATTCCCCTGTTGTCACTTCATCACCTATTTCGGGAAGATTAATAAACACCAGGTCACCTAATTCTTTCTGAGCATAATCAGAAATTCCTACCCTAACCGTTGTCTCGTCTATAAATTCTACCCATTCATGCGATTTTGAAAATAAAAGCTCTTTCATCTTAAATCCTCCATTTTTATTCAAATTTTTCTCACTCATCTACTTTTTAAATTCAATTATTAAATATAGTTCTTATTTTTTCTTATCTTTATTTATTATTTATATTTTTTATCTTTATTTCTTGTCTTTATTTCTTGTCTTTATTTCTTGTCTTTATTTCTTCTCTAACATCAATTTCTACCTGGGTTCCTATTCTTGTGTATTCCACATCAAGCAAAGCCATGGCAACTGGATGACCAAGATAGGGGCAATGTGTTCCTGAAGTTGTAACACCAATTTGTTTATTATCAATATATACCGGACAGTGTTCTCTTGCGATTCCTCTCCCTGTAATTCTTAGTCCAATTCGGTTTTTCTTAAGATCCCCTCGTTCTAGGATTCCTTCCTTTCCAATGAAGAATTCTTTTTCCATTTTAACAGCAAACTCTAGCCCCGTTTCAAGTGGTGAAATCGTATCATCCATTTCGTGGCCATAGAGTGGCATTGCAGCTTCCTCCATAACTTTATAGCATCTTCTGGTTTACAGTAGATTTCGAATCCATCTTCACCAGTGTATCCGGTTTTAGAAATCAAACATGTTATATGATTGATTTCAACAGATTCAACAAAGCTATAATATTTGGCAGGCAGCATATTTTCATCTATTAATTTCATTAATATTGTTTTTGACTTTGGTCCTTGTAATGCAACCTGGGCTACTTCATCTGAAATGTCCTGAAAGTTAACTTCTCCTATAAGATGTTGTTTTATCCAATTAACATCTTTCAAACGATTGGCTGCATTTATAACAATTAGATATTTTTCACTGTGTATTCGATACACTAGCAAATCATCTACAACACCGCCATTTTCATTACACATGGGGCTATACTTTACCTGTCCATCATACATATGGCTGCAATCATTGGTTACTAACCTTTGCACATTTAACAAGGCGTCCTTTCCCTCTAAAATAACTTCTCCCATATGGGATACATCAAATAACCCGGCCAACTCTCGTACGGCCATATGCTCGTTAATTACGCCTGTTTCATATTGAACTGGCAACAAGTAACCGGCAAAAGGTACTATTTTCCCTTTTTGCTGTACATGACAATTATAAAGTGGTGTTATTTTCTCCATCTGCTCCTCCTTAATTCAAATATTTCAAGGCTTCATTTTTAAAAATAGCCTTATTTTGATTCTCAGTACGTATATTTTTTTAAAAAAAGCAATAAAAAAAGACGTACTGAATTAAATCAATACGCCTCTGTTGGTTTACCTGAAAGATTTGCTTCGTCGGTGCTACATCGCTTTCCAGAGTTTCGTCCAGAACTGGTCCTTTTGCCTGAGAGTTATTGCGAATCACCTTCGGCGCAAGTCAAGATAATAACTAGTATAATTTTCCTATCATTTACCTATAAATTATCTGTAGATAATCAAGCTTCGAATCTTTCATATACCATTTCTGTATTACATTAGGAGGTTAGGTAAAAATAAAACTATTTCGGGGATAAAAGTAACAAGTAATAAAACAATAACCATAGATGCATAAAATGGTATTAGGGATTTTACCAATTTCTCTATGGATATTTTACCAATGGAGCATCCAACAAATAATACAGCTCCAACTGGTGGCGTACATAATCCAATTGCAAGATTTAGAACCATCATGACTCCAAATTGAATAGGATCCATACCGATTGCTTGAACTACTGGCATAAGGATTGGTGTCGTTATCATAATAAGTGGTGCCATATCCATAATACATCCAAGTGCCAAAAGTAAAAGATTAATTAGCAACAATAGTACTATTTTATTATCACTAATTCCTAATAAAAAATTAGTAACTAAGGATGGGATTCTAAGATAAGCCAAGAACCATCCAAAGGCATTACAACTTGCAATTAAAGCTAATACCATAGCTAATGTTTTTAATGAATTCATTAATATTACATTCATATGTCTCAGTGGAATTTCTCGATATACAAAAAATGTAATAACAAATGCATAAAGACAAGCAACTGCTGCTGATTCCGTAGCAGTAAATACTCCGCCGATTACCCCGCCGATTATAATAACTGCAGTCATTAGGCCAAGAAGAGCACTTACTGTTGTTTGCCAAGCTTCTTTTCTGGATATTTTTTTACCCTTAGGATAGCCTCTTTTCACTGCAATAATATAACTGACAATCATAAGTCCGACTCCTAGTAATATACCAGGCAGAATTCCTCCAAGAAATAATCTTCCAACGGATATACCACCTGCAGATACAGCAAATATAATCATGTTATGACTTGGAGGGATAATTATTCCCTGGCAGGCACTAGTGATTGTAACATCTACCGAGTAGTCTTCATCATAGCCGTTTTCCACCATCATAGGAATCAACATAGCTCCAATAGATGACACATCAGCTATGGCTGATCCAGATATTCCGCCAAAAAACATACTGGCAAGAATATTTACCTGAGCTAAACCACCTCTTACTCTGCCTACCAAAACATTAGTAAAAGCAATAATTCTTCGGGAGATTCCTCCCGCCCCCATGATTTCACCTGCAAGAATGAAAAATGGTATGGCCATGAGGGAAAAAGAATGGATTCCTTTTACCATTTGAACTGCAACACTCATTAACGGTACCTTCAAATAAATGGCTGTTACAATAGATGCAGTTAATAAAGCAAATGAAATAGGTGTGTTGATAAATAGTAATACAATAAAAGTACCTAATAATATTAGTATTCCAATATGATCAATCATTGCCGAACCTCCCCTCGTATATTTTTGTATACCGACCGATAACCTATAAAATTAGCAAAAGAAAAATAGGCAATTAATAAGCCGGAAACTGGAACAGCTCCATATAGCATTGCTGAGGGAAGTCTGGTTGCTGTCATAACATTATTTATAGTGCTTTGTATTAAAATAAATCCGAAAAACATTAACACGAAACCTATGGAAAATATTATAATATGGGTTAACTTTGTTATTATTAATTGAATGATTTTGGGAAACATATTAAAAAATATAGTAATATTTAAGTGAAGATTGTGTTTTACCCCATAAGCGATGCTAATAAAACCAAAGTAAACCATAAGCATCATGGATATTTCCTCTGACCACTTAATTCCCATATTAAAAGCGTATCGGAAAAGTACATGGATACATATGATTAGTACCATGACAACCAGCATAACTTTCGCTATTATAATACAGAAATCTAGGAGAGCATTGAAAAACCAGTCGATATATTTCACGAAAATGCCTCCTTATTACTGCATGTTTTGAATTTGCTCCAAAAGATCTGTATAATCTGCCGCGAACTCTTCATAAATTGGTTTCACTGCTTCAACAAATTCATCTCTGTTTTCTAACTCTGATACCTGAGCTCCTGCTGCAATTGTCTTTTCCATCGCTTCTTTTTCGATTTCTACATAGGTTTCTCTTTCCCATATCTCAGATTCTTTTGCTGCTTCTACTAGAATCTGCTGATCTTCAGGTGAAAGTTTATCAAATACTAACTTGCTGCATATAAGAATTTCAGGTGGGGCAGTATGTCCATCAACTGTAATATATTTTGCAACTTCATGGTGACTGTTTTGGTCGTAACTAACCCAGTTATTTTCTGCTCCATCAATAACACCTGTCTGTAAAGAGCTATATACTTCACCAAATGCCATTGGGGTAGGCGTTGCTCCAAGGGCTTCTACTAAACTAACCATAAGCTGGCTCTGAGTTACACGTAATTTCATACCTTTCATATCTTCCATTTTAGTAATTGGTTTAATAGAATTGTAGAAATTTCTTGTACCTGCATCATATAAAGCTAATCCCACAAAATTACTGTCCGCAACACTTGATAATAGTTGAGTACCGATCTCACTGTCAATAACTTTATGCATATGCTCAACATCTCTGAATAAATATGGCATTTGCAATAGATTAAGCATTGGAGAAAATTCACACATTGGTGCTAAATTCACACGAGTTAAATCTATGGCTCCAAATTGTACCTGTTCAATTATTGCTTGTTCATCACCACCAAGTTGTCCACCGGTAAATACTTCAATTTTAATTCTGCCATTGGTTTTGCCCTCAACTAAGCTGGCAAATTTAAGTGCTCCCATAGTTGCAGGATAGGTTTCATTTTGAGTATCTGCAAGTCTTAATACAATTGTCTCTTCTGAAGGAGCATCTTTTTGTTCCTCTGCAGTGGTTTCTGCACTATTTTCTTGTGTTGCTGCAGTAGTATCCGTTGTAGTAGTAACCTCTGTTTTCTTGCTACATCCTGCGAATAACCCCATTACAAGGATTATTGTTAATACTATTGACATATTTCTTTTCATATCTTTTCCCCTTTCTATGAATCATGTATAATTTTTTTTACATATTCATTGTAGAAGAAAAAGTTATACATTAAAATGCATACTTTTGTCCTTAAGTATCAAATATTTGTTATACATATTTACTAAGCACTATGAAGATAATTAGATTAGCATTTTTTTGTCTATATAGCATTTTTTTGATATATAGATGGTGAGATGCCAACAGTTCGTTTAAACACCCTGGTAAAATAATTAGGTTCACTGTATCCAACTGCAAAACAGACTTGTTTTACTGAAATAGAAGGGTCTAACAATAATTGTTTCGCTCTCTCTATTCGAATCCTGGTTAAATATTCAATAAAGTTCTCATTAAATGTATGCTTAAAAAGTTTACTGAAATAATATGTACTAAATCCAATGCGTTCCGCCATATCTTCTAATGTTATATTGTTCATATAATTAGTCTCAATATATTTTACGAGATTCTCAATCCATTCATTGTTAACCATAATTTCAGAGGCAATGAGGGAGTCAATCAGATTTTCCATA
>JAQSYR010000163.1 GCA_029256035.1 Anaerocolumna sp.
CCTGGATGGGTCATCATGTACCCATACGCTAATCTAAGGTTTGCAAATTTATATTCCAGGGGTCCTGGCATTTTATTTAGCATGGAACCCTTGCCATGCACTACTTCGTCGTGTGAAAATACCAAAATAAATTTTTCACTGTATGCATATATCATACTAAATGTAAGTTCACCATGACGTCCTTTTCGAAATAATGGATCACACTTCATATAATTAAGGAAGTCATTCATCCATCCCATATTCCATTTCAAATCAAATCCAAGTCCGCCATCTTCAACATTTTCTGTAATCATAGGCCATGAAGTAGATTCTTCGGCAATTAGTAATGCTCCATCTTTTCTTTTTTTAAATATTGAGTTTAAGTGCTTTAATAATTCTACGGCTTCCAGGTTTTCATTTCCACCGTACATATTAGCAACCCATTGACCTTCTTTTTTCCCATAATCTAAATAAAGCATTGATGCAACTGCATCCATTCGGATACCATCCACGTGATATTTTTCCACCCAGAATAATGCATTGGCTATTAAAAAGTTGGAAACCTGGGGTCTGCCATAATTATAGATTAGGGTTCCCCAATGAGGATGCTCTCCTTGCCTTGGATCCTTATGTTCATATAAACAGGTTCCATCAAAATTCGCTAATCCAAATCCATCTCTTGGGAAATGTGCAGGAACCCAGTCTAGAATTACACCAATGCCCTGCTGGTGCATGTAATCTATAAAGTACATAAAATCATCTGGTGTTCCATATCTTGCAGTGGGTGCATAATAGCCAGTCACCTGATAACCCCAGGAGCCATCATAAGGATGTTCCATAATGGGTAAAAGCTCAATGTGAGTATACCCCATATCTTTTACATAGTCAGCTAACATAATTGCCAGTTGGCGGTAATTATAAAAAGGATTCTCTTCCTTCTCTGGTTTCTCTATTCCATGTAAAACCATTAAGATCGCTAACAATGGAAGCTGTATTAGGTCGCAATTCAGCTTGATTTGCATAGGGATCCGCTTTTAATATTACTATTCCACCTTTTAATTTTAATTCATATTTATAAAGTTCTCCCATTTTAATGCCTGGTATAAATAACTCAAAAATACCGGAATCTGATAACCTTCTCATGGGATGTCTTCTGCCGTCCCACTGATTAAAATCTCCCACAGCACTTACCCGAACTGCATTAGGCGCCCAGACAGCAAAATATACCCCATCTACCTTGTTTATCTGCATTCTATGAGCACCCAGTTTTTCATATATGTTATAATGGATACCACTTTTAAATCGAACCATATCCTTTGCATCAATTTTTGGTTCAAAAGAATAGGGATCTATAATCTCCTCCGTAGATTCATTATCATAAGTAATTAGTAAGGTATAGGGGATTACCTTTTTACCTGGAATAAGTACTGCAAAAAAGCCTTCCTTATCCACACATTCCATGATGTATTCTTTTTTACTCTTTTGTATTTTTACCAAAATTCTTTTTGCTGTTGGTATAAATGCCTGAACTAAAATTCCTTCCTCGGTTACATGAGCCCCCAAGATATCATGTGGATTATCATGTTCTGAATAGATTATAGCTTCTATGTCTGCCCAATTCATTAATTTGTATAGAACTTCATCCATAGGTAGCCTCCCTAGCTATTTATTTATACAAAGATATAATAATATCTGTTGTTTTCTCACTCTAAATACCATTTATCCAAAGAATTGCCATCTGCCTCCAAAGAAGGCTGAGGAATGTATTTTTTAAAAATTCTTTCCAACGGAAAGGAGCAAAGTAATATGACTGCACCTGGAGTCACTAAAATAAAAGGATTAAATATGTAGCAGAAAAATGCAAACACACCTATAATAATTATTAGTAAAAGTGTTGTAGGTAAATGTTTTATTGCCATAAAGAATGATGTTTTGAAAAGTTCTTTCCTGCTAATTTGAAATCTGGATAAAACAGGGAAAATATAAATGGTCATTCCTATGAGTAAAAATATGATTGTATTTAAAAATGCAAAAAACAGGTAACCTAAAGTTCCCCCAAGTGTCCGGGCATAGTTTCGGTCAATATACATTATTATATAAAATAAAAGCAATAAAATACTAACAATCACTCCATTTTTAAAATTCATTTTAAAGGAATGGAAAAATTCTCTTATTAAATAACCTCTATCTCTTCTTATTACCTTAACTGTTGCATAATATAAAGCAGTTGTGGCTGGTCCTATAGTTATTATTGGAATACAGAGAATAATATATAAAATACCTAGAATTAAAACATCCCACAACTTACCTAATAAAGTAAAAAACCCATTATCAAAACTAAATAAATTACCCATTTCTTCACCTCATAAAATTTTTCATACATCAAGTAGAATACCAATTCTTAGTATCTATACTATCACATATTTACAGAAAACAAAAGTACAAGATTGACCAAGACAAGTAAATGTCAACCCCACCTGTCTCCTGCTTGGAGCTCAATTTTTAAATTACTATCTTGCAAACATTAAGGCAATCAGCATATCTGCTGCTTCTGCTCTGGTTAAACTAGCTGTCGGCCTAAATTCATTATTAGCATCTGCTTTTACTAAGCCCAATCCGTGAGCTAAAGCTGCATAACCCATATATTCTTCAGAAAGGAAAGCCTTATCTTTAAAATCTATATTATAGATACCTTTTATCTGTGCTACCTTTTCATAATTTAAAATCTGAATTGTAAATTTTGTGGCTTTATTTGGTACAAAAGAGCCCCCACTAAAACCAATTCCAAAATCAGCAAGTAACTTAATATTTCGTTCTTGAGATAAACCGCTAATATCAGAATAATTGTAGGTTACATTTGCATCTTTATACTCTTTTCCTTCATAATCTAATTGTTTACCGTTAAACGGAGATATATAGTTAGGATAGATATCCGTTCTGTAAACTAAGCGAATTTCTGTATCTTTATTATAATTATAGTCATACATTAATGTTTTGGCTTCATCTGCAGTATAAGTGTAAGTGTTATTTGTCTCATAAACAAGTTTGAATCCATCAAGGGCAATATAATAATCAAATGCTTTTTCAGCTGACATTACATTCTTTGGTGACTCAAAGGTAATGTTGTTATCCCAATTATAGGAGTAGGAATAAATTTTTCCTGTAATACCATCTACAGCTCCATAAATTCCATTGTTGGAATCTGGGACTTTAAAAACTTTTCAAGAATTGTCTGTCCTTGTTTCATGGTATATTTTACTTTTACAGATTCCCATTCCTTTTTGTCCATATTGTAATAATCTTTAACACTTGCATTAAAGCTAAGGATTTTACCTGTTTTTGCATCTACACTAGCAGTTGCATAAGAGCGATAAATATCACCAGTTTCATAATTTACTTCTCTAGGGTCTGATAAATAAATATCCCATACGTAAATTTCATCTTGGGTCATATTGTAATAATTGCTTCTTTTATACAATCTTGCAGTAATTGATTTTAAATTAGTATCAATCAATAGGCTGCTATTGCCAGTTATTGCTTTAATTGCACTCTCACGGCTAATTAGGCCTGAAAGTTCTTCCACTTTAATAATTTCTTCCTCTGTAAGGCCGCCTTTATCCTCATTAGATGCTTCAGCTGTACTTCTTGTGCTAAAATTGTCATAGATTACTTCATTTTGAGTTGTATAAACTTCACCTGTTTTAGCGTCTACAGCAAGGTAGGATTGATCTGGATAATATACAAGAAATGCTTCTATTTTAGTTTTACCATTTTTATCTGTTGTATATTTATTCTGATAACCAAGTTTCATTGTAACTTTTTTCCCAATTTTGGCTGCTGCTTCTGATTCGCTTAATTTCACTTGAGCAGATGGAATCTTAACATCATAAATCCAGTTACCATAATAACTAACAACTTTACCTGTTTCATAATTTACACCGATGGATATGGTGTTTTCAGGCATAGGAATACCATTAGCAACACGCTCGTATTGGTAAATATATTGGCCTCCATAAACTCCCTGGAAAGTACTTGACTTATAGTTTACATTTTCATAAATATTTGATGCTATTTTTTTCAAAAACTGATCTGCAGTAGATTTTAATTCACTCTTTAAATATTTAGGAGCATAAAATCCATCATTGGCATTATAGTAATCATAGGATATTATATTACCGGTATTATCAGCCTGAATGGTAATTCTTTCTGTGGAATCTTTGCTGCTCCAGTTAAGGTTCCAATAAGTCGCTGAGTAATAACTTTCTGCGTTAAAATAATATTGAAACACAGACAGATTACTTGGAATACTTATTTTTGACTTTACTGTTTTAATAATTTTCTCAAGTTCCTGCTTTGAAGGTTCGCTAGTAGCAGTTGCTGTTACCTCTCCCACTGCAGGAATATCTATGGATGATGTTCCCATATTACTTATTGTGCTTGCTGCAGATATTGCATCCACTGGTAATCCTGAAATCATAATGCAACTGATTAATGTTAAAGCTATTATCTTTTTTTTCATTTTCGTTTCCTCCTATATACATTTTTATTTTTTTGTTTAACTACAAATTAGACGATGTAAAATATGGTATTGTTCCAATTATTTTCTTATTTTTTTATTTTTTTTATTAATTGCCTTTCCTACTTATTTGTACTATTATTAATGTTGAGTTTTCTGTTACTATTGTTGTATTAAATTAATATTGTTGTGCTGTATGATTCATTTGTGAACCATATGACAATTGTTAGATAATTTGAGACATACAAATCATTATTATTACTTTATAGGTTACATAAGGAGAAATTTATTCATGAATTTTAAACGAAATGCATTAAAGGCTGCTTTTCCCCATACGATTCCAGTTATGACTGGCTATATTGTATTAGGCGCAGCTTATGGTATTCTATTAAGCAGCAAAGGATATTCTTTTGTCTGGGCCCTGCTCACCAGTTTATTCATATATGCCGGCTCTATGCAGTTTGTATCCATTAGTTTGCTTGCAGCTGGTTTTCAACCCCTGGCCACCTTGGCAATTACCATTATGGTAAATGCCAGACATTTGTTTTATGGAATCTCCATGTTAAGCAAATTTAAGGGAACAGGGATATTAAAGCCATATCTGATTTTTGGATTGACGGATGAGACCTTTTCTATATTAGTTGCCAGTGATCCTCCAGAAGGAGTAAATAAGAAATGGTTTCTGTTCTTTATTACTCTTTTGGATCATATCTACTGGATTATCGGATCCTTACTTGGTAGCCTTCTTGGCAGTATTCTAACATTTAATACTTCAGGTATGGATTTTGCCCTGACTGCTCTATTTCTTGTTATCTTTATTGATCAGTGGCGTTCTACAAAAAATCACCTTCCAGTAGTTATAGGAGTAGGAAGTTCCATGGTATGCCGTATGCTTTTTGGCCCTTCTAACTTTATTATTCCTTCCATGGTTTCCATACTTTTACTTGTTACCCTCCTTCAGAAAAAAATAGAATTGAGGAATTCCCTATGACATTTACACTAATGCAATCCATAATTTTCTTTGGAATCATAAGTATTACCACCTTGGCAACAAGGGCTTTGCCATTTCTTTTATTTCCTGAACACAAAGAAATGCCTAAGTATATAAAATACTTAGGCAATGTTTTACCGTATACCATTATAGGTATGTTGGTAATATATTGTTTCAAAGAAGTTAATTTTATGCAGCAACCCTTTGCAATTCCTGAAATTATTTCAACCGTGATTATTGTATTACTACATCTTTGGAAGAAAAATATGCTTTTAAGTATTGGCGGGGGTACTGCTATATATATGTTTTTAATTCAGGTGGTTTTCTAACTTATGTATAAATAAACCACTTCTTAACTTAGGTTCAAACCATGTAGATTTTGGTGGCATTAACAGATTAGCATCAGAAACAGCGAATAGTTCGCTTATACTTGTTGGATACATGGAAAATGCCACCTCCATGTCTTCCTTCACTCTTCTCTCTAATTCACGTAATCCACGGATACCTCCGATAAAATCAATTCTTTTATCCGTACGAGGATCACCGATTCCTAAGATTGGATTTAATAAATAATCTTGAAGAATTGATACATCCAGTGCTTTAACAGGGTCCTCCATAGTCCTAACTGAATCCTTTGCCGTCAGTTGATACCACTGGTTATTTACATACATTCCAAAATTACCTTTACTTTCAGGTGCATATGCTGTTTTACCAATAGCTTTGATATGGAAGTTATCTGCAATTTTATTCATAAATTCTTCCATTTGGTATCCATTTAAATCTTTTACCACTCTATTATAAGGCAGTATCATTAACTCATCTTCTGGAAATAAAACCGAAAGAAAATAATTATATTCTTCTGTTCCATTATATAATGGGTTAGTTTCTCGCCTCTTTAATCCTACTTTAACTGCAGAGGCAGCTCTGTGATGACCATCTGCAATATAAATACTCTGGATTCCTGCAAATGCATCTTTAATAGCAGCTACCTGTTCTGGATGATTCATTTGCCACACATTATGAGTAACTCCGTCAGAAGCGGTAAAACCATAAAGTTTGTCCTCTTTTTTCACTTCTTTTACAATATTGTGAATCA
>JAQSYR010000164.1 GCA_029256035.1 Anaerocolumna sp.
AAGAAATAGTCATTCCAAATATTTATTGCTGTAATTATAGTAACTGCAATGGTTGCTTCTCTGGCCATTGGAAACATAATTTTCCAGAACACTTCAAAATCACTGGCTCCGTCAATAAATGCAGCTTCAGCATAGCTCCATGAAATTTTCTTAAAAAAGGAATAGAAAATTACCATATTAGTTCCCATGCCTGTGGCATACATTACCACTAATCCATATATATTAAACATCCCCGTATCTTTTAAGAAAACATATAATGGAGCAAGTGTACCTGATGTAGGTATTAAAAATCCGATAATTGCCATACCATATATTATTTTATTGCATCTGAATTTATATTTTGCAAGAACATATGCTGTCCCGGCTGAACAAACTACTTGCAGAGCTGTTCCGATTATTGTAAGTACAATACTTGTTTTAAAGTATGAGAGCATATTTGTTTCTTGAAGCGCTCTTACATAGTTTGAAAAATCAAATTTTTCAGGCAAACCCCATGTACTGTTGTAAAATTCAGGAACTGTTTTAAACGAATTAATAAGTATCCATATATATGGAAAAATCAGCGATAGCGCATATGAAAACAACAATACTTCCGCTAATATTAAAACCGGCTTGCTAAATTTTCTGCCCAATTCATTACCTCCTTTAGCTCCATTCTTTTTCTCTTTTGTCCAGGAATTTTTTGATAATTGATACTGCAAGGTATCCAAGAATTGCCATTGTTACCCCAGCAGCAGAGGCAAGCCCATAGCTTCCGCCAGATAGCACTTCTTCAACAACTTGTAATGCTATAGTTGATGTTCCATACTGACCGTTTGTCAATAATTGCGGATGAAGGAATACTCTAAATGCTGCCGTTGCGCCTAAAATTGCAACTGTGCATATAGTTGGCCATACACTTGGAATTACAATATGAATGAATTCCTGCCAGTTTGTTATACCATCTAACTCAGCTGATTCTAATATCTCTTTAGGAATTTTCGCAATTGCTCCGCTTAAAATCAGGTTATTAAAACCAATACCAGCCCACACACAATAAACAAATACGTTAATCAAAGCAGTTTTAGGATCTCCCAACCACACCCTTGTAAGATTACCTAATCCAAATTTCGTAAGCAGTTCATTAACCAATCCTTGATTTGGTGCCCATGCAAATGACCAAACCATGGTTAATATAACTATTGAAATAATATTTGGAATGAAGAGTACTGCGTTAAAAAATCTATAAAACGGTATCTTCTTAGATAAAACATATGCAACCACCAATGATAAGGGAACTATTACTAAGACGTTCAATCCAAGCCATAAAAATGTATTTCTAAATGCTATTCCGTAAGATGCAGTGTTATTTACAATCTTTTCAAATAGTTCAATGTAGTTTTCTATGCCTGCAAATCGCATTTTTCCTGTAAATCTATTAAGTCTCTGAAATGAATATATTAAAGTTTGTAAATTCATATAAAGTGTAAAAATCAACCAGTGTGCAATTGGCCATGCCAGCATGAAAATAATAAATATATTTGATTTGTTTAATTTTTTTGAATTTACTTTATTTGATTTTACTTTATTTGATTTTTCGTTGCTTTTGTTTTCAGCTTTTGAAATTTCGCTCAAATTCATCACCTCTCTAATGAAGCTATTTTAAATTCAAGGAACTCCAAAATGTTTTATTATGGAGTTCCTTAATTTCAGATTATAAACCTAAATCTGTTTTTACTCTATCATATTCTGTTGCAGCTTCATTTTTGAAATCTTCAGCAGCTTTTTCAGGTGTTATTTCTCCTGTGGAAATTTGAGTTAAATATGCATTTCCCAATGATTTAAACATTAATGGGTTACTGCTTGCATCTGTATATTGATAATAATTTTCATTAGTTATAACATCTTGACATGTTTGAGTAAATTCACTTACTTCATCACTAAGCTCATAATTAAATGGTCTTAATCCCCCTGCTAATTTAGCAAACTGTTCACATGATTCAGGGCTTAAGCTGAACAATACAAATGCCTTAGCAACTTCTGGCACTTCAGTATTATTATATATAGCCATGTAGTCCGGCATATTAATGAATGATACAGGCTTATCTATTTTTCCACCTTGAGGAACAGGACCCATAGCAATTTTGTATCCTTGTGGCCATGCTTCTGACATTTCATTTTCTAACCAGTAACCATTGAGTATCATAGCTACTTTGTTGTTAATGAATTCCATTTGAACCTGAGTATGATCTAATGCAGTTGTTCCGCTCATTATATATCCTTTATCAAATAATCCCTTAAAGTTCTTGAATGATTCCAGTACTGCAGGATCCCCATAAATATCAGCACTTGTTGGGTTCTTGTATTCTCCCAGGAACTTTTCTTCTCCCATTGCTTGTAACTGCCATCCTCTTACGAATGGTCTCGCATAGTTAGGAAATTTACCTGGGTATGTTAAAGGTGCAATTCCGGCAGCTTTAATCTCTTCGCATAAAGCTTCGAATTCTTCCCAAGTAGTTGGATATTCCCAGCCATGTTCTTCAAACATATTAACATTATAAACAACACTCATAGGACCTGCTGACCATGGAACAGCATATTTCTTTACTCCGCCATTTTCTGCTCCAAGATCAAAGTAGAACTTATCTTTTGCTACATCAGTAATATACTCATCCAATGTCATATCAGTTCCCGGAACGTTTTCTTCATAAAGGCTTGTTAAATCCATTACTAACCCTTGAGGGCCCCATTCTTCCCAATTATGTATGTTTGCCATAAACACGTCTGGAGCATCAACTCCGCTTTCAATCATTGGTGTCAATGTTTCAGTTAAGTTAGCATCTCCAACTAACTCTACTGTTACATTTGGATATTGATTTTCAAATTCTGTTTTAAGCCAATTTTGCCACTTGTTACCGAAACCTGCTTCGAAAAATGTAACCTTTAGCGTCACTTCTTTATCTTCAGGAACACTAGGTGCAACATCATTAGATGCGTTACCATCTGCTGCTTTGCCTCCACCACTGCATCCTGCTAAAAGCATTGCAGCTACCAGAGTAAGCGATAATACCTTTGTAAACTTTTTCATTATTATTCCTCCATATTTTTTTTGAAAGCCTGAGGCTTTCTAAATTAATTTAATGCAAGTATTGAAATAATATTTTAAATTTATTATAGTTTATTTGAAACTTTTTTTCAACATATAAATTTATAAATTTAACTTTTTGCAATAAAAAATAAATAAGATTAAGACTTGTATTGTCGTAATCTTACTTATTTTAGTTTTAATCCTGAAATTATGCTGCCTGTTTCTATTATTTGTTTAGGGATTTGATCGTAATTTTTCTTAATTAAGTTCATGAAAATAATGTCTATTAAAGTTAACTGTGATATTCTTGAGGATATTGCCCCTATTCTAAAACCCTGTTCTATATGTATAGTATTTATGTTTATATCAGATATATCAGCTATTGGGTTTTTGCCGATATGAGTTATTGAAATTGTTTTAGCTCCTCTTTCTTTTGCAAGTTTTAAGCTGTTATATGTTTCTTTTGTTTTACCGCTATTGGATATAGCTATTGCGATATCATTTTTATTTATGTAAGATGCAGAAACAAGCTGTAGATGATAATCGCT
>JAQSYR010000165.1 GCA_029256035.1 Anaerocolumna sp.
GTAATAGATGCCAACAGGGTACTCTTTCCAGCACCATTAGAGCCAATTAGACTAATAATTTCCCCTTCCCCTACTTCAATGGTAATTCCTCTTAATGCTTTTATTTTACCGTAGCTTGTGTGTAAATCCTCTACTTTTAATAAACTCATAGTTCCACCTCGCTCTCTCCAAGATAAGCAGCTGCCACCTGCTTATTGCCCTGAATTTCCTGTGGAAGTCCTTCTGCTATTTTCTTGCCATAATCAACTACATAGATATAATCAGATAAGTTCATTACTACATTCATATCATGTTCAATTAGCAAAATGGTATATCCTTGCTTTTTTAATTGCAGAATAAACTGTCTTAGTTCTTCTGATTCTTTTGGGTTCATACCAGCAGCCGGTTCATCAAGTAATAGCAGTTTTGCACCAGTGGCAATTGCTCTGGCAATTTCAAGTTTACGCTGTTCTCCATAAGGAAGATTGTCTGCATAATCATTGATACGCCCTGATAAACCAACCTCTTTTAATAATTTTACTGCAAACTGTATCTTTTCTGATTCCTCTTTACGAAATCTTCTGGTACGTAAAAATCCATCCAATAACTTGTATTTTGTCTGAATATGGGTACCTACCAAAACATTTTCTATGACCCTCATATCAGGGAACAGCCTGATGTTCTGAAATGTTCTTGCAATTCCCGCCATAACAATTTTTTGAGGAGCTATACCATCGATTCTCTCGCCCTGAAAGTATATCTCACCCTCTTGTGGCTGATAAATCCCGGTTAATATATTAAAGATAGTTGTTTTACCTGCTCCGTTGGGGCCAATAATACTTACTACCTGCCCTTCTTCCACCTTAAAATCAAGGCCACCCACTGCCGTTAAGCCACCAAATTGTATGGATATGTTTTTAACCTCTAGAAATGCCATGTTTACCACTCCTTTTTTGTCCTGCCTCTTTCTCTGCTGGTATCTGAAACGGAAGGGCTGATCGCCATCCAAGAATTCCTTGAGGTCTAAAGCGCATCATAAAAATAAGTACTAATCCATATACTACGAAACGCCATTCCATTAAAGGTCTTGCAATTTCCGGAAATACAATTAAAATTACCGCCCCAAAATACATTCCACGAATTGTTCCCATTCCACCAAGAATAACTATACTTAAAATTAACACAGAAACATCAAAGGTAAATGAATTATGATCAATATAGGAAACCAAAGTGGCATAATAACCACCAGCTAGTCCTGTAATAACTGCGGATAATATAAAGGCTAGTATTTTGTATCTGGCTGTATAAATACCCATCATGGATGCTGCCAGTTCATTTTCTTTAATTGCATGTAATGCTCTTCCTAATTTTGATTTTTGTATTGTGATACAGAATGCGGTGATAATCAATAACAATAATAGCATCAAATAATACATTCCATTGTTTGCTAAAGTTAATGAGAAACCAAGAAAAGTTGGCCTTGGAATATTTCTTAATCCTAAAGTTCCATTGGTTACAGGTTCCCAATTCATAATAATCATTTTAACAATCTCTGCAAATCCCAAAGTTACAATTGATAAATAAGTACCGGTTAGCCTTAAGGTAGGTAAACCCAGCAAAAAGCCACAGATTCCAGTGATTAAAATAGCTGCTAATACTGAGGTTATAAAGTTAAATTGCAATTTTAACATTAAAATTGCTGTTACATATGCTCCAATAGCAAAAAATCCAGAATGACCTAAGGATACCAAACCCGTATATCCTGTTAAAATATTAAGTCCTAATGCTAACATGGTATAAATACCAATCATAATAATAATTCGCATTACATATTGGGATAATCCCAGATATGGCAATGCAAGTAATAACAAAAGAAAGCCTGCCCCTAATGGATATCGGTACTTATATACCAATGCTTCCACGTTGAATTTATCAGTGATATGTTCCATAATCTACACCTTTTCTATCCCTTTCTTGCCAAATAAACCTGTCGGACGAATAACAAGTACAAGAATTAATATGATAAAAGCAATGGAATCACGATAGGCTGAACCAAAAAGAGAAGCTGCAATAGCCTCTGCAACACCGATTACTAAACCTCCCACAATAGAACCGTGAAAGATGCCAATACCTCCAAGAACTGCAGCGGCAAATGCTTTCAAGCCCACTACAAACCCCATGGTAGGATAAACAATCTGATAATATCCACTGATTAATATACTTGCAATAGCCGCTGAGGCACCACCAAGAAAAAATGTAAAAGCAATAATAAAATTCGTATTGATACCCATTAAGCTGGAAATCATTTCATTTTGTTCTACTGAACGCATGGCAAGTCCAATTTTGGTAAACTTAACCAACGCAGTTAAAATTAATAAAAGAATTACTGATGCAATAAACATTATAATCTGCATGGAACTAACCTGGGCACTGGCAATGGTAATCATTTTGTTTGGAAACAACTCAGGAAATGTTTTTTTCTCACTACCAAATGCCATCATAAGCAGATTTTGAATAATGTAGGATATTCCTATGGTTGTAATTAGGGAAGATATTCCCGGCGATTTCTTTTTTCTTAATGGACTTAATGCCATTTTATCAATTAGTATCCCAAGTAACCCGGTTAGCACCACACCAAGCAAGATAGCGGGTGCCAATCCAAAGTTATAACCGACAAAAAGTATGACCATATGTGCTCCAAAGGCGTATACCGATCCATGAGAAAAATTCACTAATCGCAAAATGCCAAACACCAGGGAATAACCTACGGCAATTAAAGCATAAGCCATGCCAAGTGCCAGCCCATTAAAGATTTGCTGTAATATCATGTACTCGTTTCTCCTTTCCGGTCATTTTGCAGTTTATTAATTACCACTTACTTCACTATAGCGAACAAATTTACCCTCTTTTACAATTAATTTTGTGTAAACCTTTGAAGCATCACCAATTTCATCAAATTTAGTTTCACCTGTAATACCTGGATAGGTAATAGAGTTTAAAGTATCACGAAGAGATTCTCTTTCTACAGAACCATTTTCTTTTACTGCCTCTAATAAAATTCCAATAGAGTCATAAGCTTGTGCTGCTAAAGCAGAAGGTTCACTGCCAAATTCTTCGGTATACTTATCCACAAACTTTCTAACCCCTTCATCTTCAGAATCTGCATAGAAACTTACTGGGAAAATAATTCCTTCTGTAGCTTCTCCACCTAATTCAATTAACTGTTGGGCATATGCATTTGAAAGCCCGATTACTTGAATTTCTGGATCAACTGCCTTATACTGTTTTGCCAAAGGAGCTAATAAAGAATACATACCAACACCAATAACTGCTTCTGCACCTGCATCCTTTAATTTTGCAATTGCTAAACTATAATCGTCAGAACCTTCTAATACATCTTCACGTCCTACTAAGGTTAAAGATTGATTACTACCAAAAATCTCTGCAGCAATATCTCCAGATGTTGTACCCCAGTCAGTTTTAATTGCAATAATACCAACTTTGGAAACTTTTAAATCATTTACTAATACATCTTCAATTACTTTAAATTCACTGCTAATAACTGAATTATTACGGAAAATATAATCACC
>JAQSYR010000166.1 GCA_029256035.1 Anaerocolumna sp.
AAGGTGTCAGGCACCCTTACGTTTTTCTTACGAAATGTGAACATTTCGTAAGAAATCTGTAAGGGTGCCTGACACCTTTTTTTACACTTGTGCAATATCTACTAAGGTTATATTTTTTAAATCAGCATTTTCAAGGCTGGTAAGTAAAGCATTGGCAGTATCTAATGATGTTAAGCAGGTAACACCTGTTTCAATGGAGGTACGACGGATAAGGAAACCATCCCTCGTTTTATCACGCCCCTGCGTCGGTGTATCAATAACTAAATCGATTTCATGTCCAAGGATTAAATCCATGATGGTTGGTACTTCACCATCCAGTTTATGAACCGGAATTGCTTCTACACCATTATCATTTAACACTTTTGCTGTACTTCTTGTTGCATAAATTTCATAACCTAAAGCTTTAAAACGTCTTCCTACTGAAACAGCTTCTAATTTATCTGCATCTTTTACCGTCATAATCATCTTCTTATATTTTGGAAGATTTACTCCTGCTCCTAGGAAAGCTTTGTATAAAGCTTCATTAAATGTCTTGGCAATACCCAGACACTCACCGGTAGATTTCATCTCTGGTCCAAGGCTGATATCTGCTCCTCTTAGTTTTTCAAAAGAGAATACTGGCATTTTAATTGCGATATAATCTGCATTAGGTGCAAGTCCTGTACCATATTCCATATCCTTAAGCTTTTCTCCAAGTATCACCTTAGTTGCTAAGGATACAATTGGAATACCTGTTACTTTGCTGATATAAGGAACTGTACGGCTGGAACGAGGATTTACCTCAATAACATAAACTTCTTCTTCATATACAATGAACTGTATATTTATTAATCCACTTACATGTAAGGATTGTGCAAGCTTCTTTGTATAATCTACGATTACATCCTGAACATTTTTAGAAATGTTTTGTGCAGGATATACAGAGATACTGTCACCAGAATGAATTCCAGCACGCTCTACGTGCTCCATAATTCCTGGTATCAGAATATCCTCTCCATCACAAACTGCGTCAACTTCCACTTCTTTTCCCATCAAATACTTATCAACAAGAATTGGATGCTCTTGCACATTAATATTGATAATGTCCATAAATTCTTTAATGTCTTCGTCAGAAATTGCAATCTGCATACCTTGTCCACCTAATACATAGGAAGGTCTTACTAGTACTGGATAACCAAGTTCATTGGCAACATTAATTGCTTCCTCTGTTGTAAATACGGTTCTGCCCGCTGGTCTTGGAATACCACACTTTTCTAAGATAGCATCAAATAATTCCCTGTCTTCTGCAGCATCAACGTCTTCTGCTGAGGTTCCAAGAATCTTAACCCCCATTTTTAGCAGTGCTTCCGTTAACTTAATTGCAGTTTGTCCACCAAACTGTACAACAGCGCCGTAAGGCTGCTCTAAATCAACAATATTTTCTACATCTTCTGGTGTCAATGGCTCGAAATATAACTTATCCGCAATATCAAAATCTGTACTAACAGTTTCCGGGTTGTTATTGACAATGATTGTTTCATATCCATTTTTACCAAGAGCCCATACGCTGTGTACAGAACAGTAATCAAACTCAATTCCTTGTCCAATTCGAATTGGTCCAGAACCTAATACCATAACTTTCTTCTTGGTGCTTGTAGTGTTTACTTCATTTTCACTGCTAAAGCAGGAGTAATAGTATGGTGTGGTTGCTTCAAATTCTGCTGCGCAGGTATCTACCATCTTATAAGAAGGTATAATCTTATATTCCTCTTTACGAAGCTTTTTCACTTCTGTCTCTGTTTTACCAGAAAGTTCTGCAATAACCCGATCCGGATACTCTAGACGCTTTGCTTCTTCTAATAATTCTTTTGTTAATGGCTTGGTTTCTAATTCCTGTTCCATTTCAACCAGAATCGCAATCTTATCTAAGAACCATTTATCAATCTTTGTTATAGCAAAAATTTCGTCAAAAGTGATTCCTCTTCGAATGGCTTCTGCGATGACAAAGATTCTTCTATCATCAATTAACTGTAATTTTTCACGAATCTCATCAGTTGAGTATTTATCATATCCACCAAATTTTAAACTATAAATATTTAACTCAAGTGAGCGGATTGCCTTCATTAATGCACCTTCAAAGTTGGTACAGATACTCATAACTTCTCCAGTAGCCTTCATCTGTGTTGTTAATGTTCTCTTTGCCATAATAAATTTGTCAAATGGCCACTTTGGAATCTTAACAACTACATAGTCAAGGGCAGGTTCAAAACTTGCATAAGTTTTACCTGTAATGGCATTCTGAATCTCATCTAGATTATATCCCAATGCTATTTTCGCTGCAACTTTAGCAATTGGGTATCCAGTCGCTTTAGAAGCCAGAGCAGAGGAACGGCTAACCCTAGGGTTAACTTCTATTACACAGTATTCAAAGGTTGTTGGGTGCAGTGCATACTGTACATTACATCCACCTGTTATATTTAATTCTGAGATAATATTTAAAGCAGAGGTTCGAAGCATCTGGTATTCTTTATCGGAAAGTGTCTGGGAAGGAGCTACTACGATACTGTCTCCTGTATGAACACCAACCGGATCTAAGTTCTCCATATTACATACCGTAATGCAGTTGCCTTGTCTGTCTCTCATTACTTCGTATTCGATTTCTTTCCAACCTGCAATGCTACGTTCTATTAAACACTGTCCAACACGGCTTAATCGTAAACCATTACCGCAGATATCTATTAACTGTTCTTCATCCGCTGCGATACCACCTCCGCTGCCTCCTAAGGTGTATGCAGGTCTTACAACAACAGGATAACCAATGGTCTGTGCAAATTCAACTGCCGCATCTACTGTTGTAACTACGGTACTTGGTGCACAAGGTTCTCCGATTTTCTCCATGGTTGTCTTGAATTCAAGACGGTCTTCTGCTTTTTTAATTGTTTCTGAAGTAGTACCAATCAGATTCACATTATGTTCTTTTAAGAAGCCGGATTCCTCTAACTCCATGGCAATATTTAAAGCAGCCTGTCCACCAAGTGTTGGCAATACGCTGTCCGGTCTTTCCTTTAATATAATCTTCTTAACAAAATCAGGTGTCAAAGGTTCTATATAAACGATATCTGCTATATCTTTATCTGTCATAATGGTTGCAGGGTTTGAGTTAACAAGTACTACACAGATACCTTCTTCCTTTAAAGAACGGCAAGCCTGGGTACCGGCATAATCGAATTCTGCTGCCTGACCGATAATAATAGGTCCGGATCCAACTACTAATACTTTCTTAATACTTTCTATTCTTGGCATTATTTTGACACCTCCATCATCTGGATAAACTCATCAAATAGGAACTCTGTATCTTGAGGGCCGGAGCACGCTTCCGGATGAAACTGCACGGTAAAGATGTTCTTACCTAAGTAATGAATACCTTCTACTGTTCCGTCATTAGCATTTACGAAACTTGTTTCAGCTACTGTGTCACTTATGGTTCCGTCAATGACTACATACCCATGATTTTGTGTGGAAATATATACTCTTCCTGAATTTAAATCTTTTACCGGATGATTGGGTATCACTTGCATACATTTTCTTAATTTCTTCTATAATATCAACACACTCTGCAGGATCTCCAGGTCCGTTTGAAAGCATGATACCGTCAAATCCTTCTGCTAATATTTCTTCTGCTTTGGTAAAGGCCGGATAAATGGTTACATCACACCCTCTTTTTAATAAACAGTCGGCAATATTATCTTTCGAACCGTAATCCTCCATAACTACATTTTTTACACGATATTCTTTTAACTTTTTGATAACATCTTCTAATACGTAATTTTCATTTGTTGTTATCATTCCGTTCATTGTGCCTTCTTCTCTTAAAATCTTGGTCAATGCTCTGGTATCAATTCCTTCAATACCCGGAATATCCTTTTCCTTTAAGAAGTTTTCAATGCTGTTCTCGCTTCGGAAGTTACTTGGAGTTCTAGCAATTTCTCTTACAATATATCCATCTGCCCATGGCTGTCTTGATTCCATATCTTTGTAACAAACTCCATAGTTACCAATTAACGGATATGTCATCACTATAGCCTGTCCAGCGTAAGATGGATCAGTAAGTATTTCTAAGTAACCTGTCATTGAGGTATTAAAAACGATCTCACTAATCATATCTCTAGTTGAACCAATACTTTTTCCCGTGAAAACATTACCGTCTTCCAGTATTAAAAAAGCTTTCATAACTTCCACCTAACCCTTTCAAAAAATGTACTTCTACATTATTTCCTTGTTTTGAGTCTAGTATTTACCCGTAAAAAAAGAGTATACACAAAATACTTTGGATATACTACTTTTACTCGTGTGCCTACAGGTTCCCAAATTTCTAAAATTCTATCATATCTCATCTTAAAATACAAGCTTTTTTGCAAAAAATTTTTTAGAAAATTAATTTTTATGCATATATTATTATAATAATACATTTATAGTGTAATAGCTCCTTTTATATAGAAACTTCAAATTAATCCATTAAACCCCAATTCTGGTTACTCCCACATAGGCTTCCGAAATTTTATACCAGGTTGGTAAATCAACAATACCGGTTACCGGAATGCGGAATGCCTGCTGAAATTTTCGTACTGCATCCTCAGTCTGGGGA
>JAQSYR010000167.1 GCA_029256035.1 Anaerocolumna sp.
TCTTTATACTCACTAGTTGGAAATGGATAATAAGGTTCTCCTTCACTACAAGGAAATTCTTTTAATATGGTTGTATTTTTATGTTCTTGCCCCGTCATCTTTTTAAATTCAGTGATTCTTGTGTAATCATAATCATTGGGATAATTCACAACGGGAGCTTGCTGATATTCCTCTTTATTATAAGTTTCAAATACAAAACGTATGCTGCGATATGCCATTTTACCATGTTTAAAATCATAAAAATAATCTGTAGGACCTGTGTAAATTAATTTTGTATACTGGATCTCATCAATTACTTCTTTATAATCTGTATTAAGTAAAATCTTAATATTTTTATTTGCTGCCATGTTTTCACACATTTTTGTATAACCATGTTTAGGCATGCCTTGATATCTGTCACTAAAATACCTGGTATCACGATTTAAACGAATTGGTATTCTAGATATAATGGAAGTATCAATTTCTCCTGGATCAACTCCCCATTGCTTTTTTGTATAATTTTCAAATATTTTTTCATAAATATCCATTCCAACTTTACTTAAAGCTACATCTTTACTGGTTTTTATTTCATTGATTGAAGTTGCTTGTTGCTTTAAAAAGGCTTCAACTTCATTACAGGATAAATTTAAATTATATAATTTATTAATTGTTTCTACAGTAATGGGCATTGGTATTAGATTCCCATCTACATAAGTTAATACTCTGTGCCAAAAATCATTCCAAGGAGTAAACATTCCTAAATAATCATATACTTCTTTATCGTTGGTATGAAATATGTGAGGACCATAATTATGAATTAAAATTCCATCCTCATTATAAGAATCGTATAGATTGCCGCCTATATGATTTCTTTTCTCAATAATCAATACTTTTTCATTTAAAACATTAGCAATTCTTTCTGCCATGGTTAGTCCTGCTAAACCGGCACCAACTACCACATATCTGTAATTCATAGGAATCTCCTTCTAAATACAAAAATTTGTTTTTTAGATCTAATTTATTTTATAAGGTTCCAATATCATAATGATTGATTTTTTCTGCAAGCCTTGGGTTATCACGAAAGAGTGTTTCTAACTCTTTTGCCGATAAATTTTTAGCAGCTTCATTGGCTTTTAGTAATATCGCAGAATCCGTATAGATATCTCCTATTTTAAATTCTAAGCTTCCACTTTGCCGGATTCCAAACATATCTCCAGGGCCTCGTAATTTTAAGTCTTCTCCTGCTATGTAAAAACCATCATTGGAATGATTTAAGATTTCCAGCCTCTCTTTTGCTTCCTTACCACCAGTGCCTCCCACAAGAATACAGTAAGATTGATGCTTTCCTCTCCCAACACGTCCTCTAAGCTGATGCAACCCAGCTAACCCAAATCTTTCTGCATTTTCAATCATCATTACAGTTGCATTTGGAACATTAACACCTACTTCCACTACTGTGGTGGAAACTAAAACATGGATTGCACCTGCTGCAAAACTCTCCATAATCTCATTTTTTTCTTTTGGTTTCATTTTACCGTGAAGAAAGGATACTGTAATTTCTGAAGGTAGTATTTCTTTTAATCGTTCCGTATATTCAATTACATTCTCTGCCTCTATAACCTCACTCTCTTCAACCATAGGGCAGATAACATAAGCTTGTCTTCCTTCCATGACTTGTTTTTCAATAAAATGATATGCAGTCCCACGATATCCGGTATCTACTACACAATTTTTAATTGGTAACCGATTGGCTGGTAATTCATCAATTACAGATACATCAAGATCTCCATACAATATAATTGCTAAAGTTCTAGGGATTGGAGTAGCACTCATTACCAAAACATGGGGGTTTACTCCTTTTCCCCATAAAGCTTCCCGCTGCCTTACTCCAAATCGATGCTGTTCATCTGTGATTGCAAGTGCTAAATTGTGATAGACAACTTTTTCCTGAATTAATGCATGGGTACCAATAATAATATCAACTTTATGTTCCTTTATTAATGTATAAGCTGCTTTCTTTTCTGCTGCTGTCATGGATCCAACTAATAAAATACAAGTTAATCCATATTTTTGAAATGATTCATTCATGGATTCAAAATGTTGTTTTGCTAAAACTTCTGTTGGTACCATTAGTGTCCCTTGATATCCATTGGTTCCCACTAGTAATAATGCTAACGCAGCAAGGATTGTTTTACCAGATCCAACATCACCCTGAATTAACCGGTTCATTGTAAAGTTTCCGGTTATATCACTTTTTATTTCCTGCCACACCTTTAATTGAGCTTTCGTTAATTGATAAGGCAGGTTTTCTATAAACTTATTACAGATTCCATGGTCCATGACAGAAAAGGAATTATACCATATGGTTTTATTTTCTTTTAATCGCTGTAACGCCAGTGTAAATTGGAAAAACTCATCAAATACTAACCGGTTTCTTGCAGTAATCAAAGAATCTTTTGTTCTTGGAAAGTGAATTTCCCAAATTGCATTTTTATAAGTAATCAAATTGTTTTCATTACGTATACTTTTTGGAAGATAATCTTTCCCTAAATCCAGATGATTCAGTGCATTTTGCATCGCTTTTGTGATTGCATTATTAGTGATACCAAAGGTAAGAGAATATACTGGCTGCAAAACATTCATACGCACCCCATACTCTTCTCTTGTGAAAATTGCGGGCTGTTCCATTACTAAAACACCATTTTTTCTAACTACCTTTCCCCTGAAAATATAGTGATAACCCATTCGTAGTTTATTTAATAAAAATGGCATATTAAACCAGGTAAGACCAATGGTTCCTGACGGGTCTTTTACATTGCAGCTTATGATTGTAAGATTTCTTATCTGCTGGGACTTGGCAGTCCGGATGACAGAAGCTTCAATTGCAACCAATTCCCCTTCTCTTACTTGATTTATAGCTATGGGAGCTTCAAAGGAATCATACCCTCGTGGATAATGTTTTATCAGATCTTCAACGGTATAAATATTAAGTTTATGATATAATTTTTCTGTTTTTTCGCCAATTCCCTTAATTTTTCCTATGGAATCTGTTAGATTAAGTCCATTATTCAAAGTATCCCCTCTTTCACACTTTCACTAAGGTTTTATTACTTTTCACGAATCCATTGATTATAAAATGTTCTCAATATTCCTGTAGCATTTGCACTCTTTATTACTGTATATAATAGAATTGTTTCTACAGGTAACATAAGTATGGCTTTCAAGGCACGTAATGGTAATATGGCTAAAAATCCCTGACCATATAAAATAGAGAGCCAGTAAGTTGTTAAAATTAGTTTTACAAAAATCATAGCAATTACATTAACAAACAGAATATTTCTAAGGGTAAGTGGTTTTTTATAAAGAGCAAAACCATAAAGCATTCCTTCAATTATGGCATTTAAAGTGAAGCCCCAGAAAAATGGACCGTTAGGACGAAGGAAAAAAGTTAATATATCCATAGATGCTCCGAAGATACCACCCACAACAGGTCCAAATAAATAATAAATAAATTGATTTGGCAAGAAAGAAAAACCAACTTTCAAAAAATTACCAATCATCAA
>JAQSYR010000168.1 GCA_029256035.1 Anaerocolumna sp.
ATAGCAACTTCAGTAGAACTAAGACCCTTTAATAATTGAGGGTTACTCTTAAATAACGTTGTAATATACCCCTCCGAAATGGGTACGTTTATTTGTTCAAATAGCTTTTTAGCACTTTTATTATAATCGATTACCTTATTCTGATGATTAATCAGGAGAATAGCATCACTACTGGCTTCAAATACTTTATTTCTCGCCAGGGTTTTGGTCTCAAGAAAGTCATAACGCAGTATAGCCAAATTAACCAATATACAGGTTAGGGGAAGACACAAAACCATATAATCAAGGTATAGTCCAAAAGGTTTCGCCAGCAAAAAAACTAACCCGGCAACCGCAAAAGAAGATGCTGCTATCATAAGAGATATTTTCCCAGTCTCCGTCCCCTTTTTCCGGCTTTTCATAAAGTCATAAATGAATAATCCTAAGGTTATGAGAATCATGGACATGGAATGTATCAATTGTACATACATCCAGGGCCCTTCTTCTTTTTGCAGAAACAATTTTCCCGATTCACTAATAAAACTTACTTTAGCAAAATATAAATGATGGTATTCATTGGTTATTCTTAGTACAAATGAAACCAAAGGAATAAAATAGATGGCAGCCAACAGCCTTTTTTTAATGGGGTAATAATAGCCGGTATACATAAGTCCAATGGAAAACCAGAGGGCGGAAACAAAAGGAATCCCTATATATTCTACCCCATTCCAGAACATAATCTGCTCTTTGGTGGTGGAATTTAACTCCATGGAATAGCCAAACATATAAAAGCATACTGCAAAACTTAAGAGAACCATTTTTCGGGTATAGGCCGCCCCATTCTGTGATCGGATATAAGCTGCTAAATATATTTCTATCAGAACCATTCCAAAAAAATATATGCTTAAAATATTGTATAGCATGTTAATTACCTCTTTTTCATTTGTACTGTTGTAAAATATTATAATTATGTTTGAATATAGATGTAAAGCATTAACTTTTGGCTTACTAACGTTTATGATTTTCTCATTTTATGGTTATTTCGTTAAATATACTCTGTTATAAAATGGTAATGTTTCATATAACTTTTCACTTACCCTAACTGCTATGTCCGGTAAGTAGGCATACCATGTAGTTGGTTTAAAGTGTTCCACTCTATCCTTTACAAAATTGCTGTTATCATAATATACAAGATTGACCCCTGTGTCTGGTATGTATCCATTCTGCCCAGTCTCGGTAAGAACAGGATACCAGGTAATTTTTTCATTTGCACTCATTGTATTAGCATATGTATTGGTGGATTCCTCTAAGTTAGGAGTTATTAAATCTCCCTCCTTATACGTGCCAATAATATGGTCATCTGTTATGTTTAAGACAGAATTGTCTGTAATGTCGTATATGTTACCATTTAATTGTTTCCCGTTGTTCTTAGCTTTTTCAACAGATCTGCTATCCGTTTCGTAGAATTCCATTTGATCACATTCATAATACGCCAAATTCCCATAATATACCTTTGTTCTATTCACCATTTCATAACCAATGGTCCACATTAGTGAAAAAACCAGGCATAAACTAAGGCTGCATATGGTAACCATTGGAGATTTCTTCTTGAAAACCTTATATAGCAACAATGAGATTACTGACATAATGAAAACTATTATCAAAAAACTTTTTATGGTAGAAATACTATCAGACAAGGTAACTGCAATAAAAAAAGCAGAAATTGCACCTACCACACTAATAACCCTTGCAGGAACCAGTCCTTTATTCAATTTAAAGTTAATAATCCAATATGCCATCAAAAGAATGGTCATACATATAAATGCTACGATTGGTGCAATTATAATTCCAAATACCACTACAGCTACTAAAAATACCAGAATTAACATCATGGGAATCTCATATAACAATAGCATGCTTTTTCTCCTTTGACTTTTTGTATTTTTTTGCCTTTTTTTGTTTTTATTTTTTGTCTTTTATTTTTTGTCTTTTATTTTTTGTCTTTTATTTTTTGTCTTTTATTTTTTGTCTTTTATTTTTTGTCTTTTATATTTAAGTCTTTTTATTAACTTTTATCAAATATTTAAGAAGTATCTTCTTACATTAATTAGTAAGCCCAACTCTCGCCATTCCAGTTAAGGCTTAAGGTTCCCTTATCCTTACTTCCATAAATACTTCCACTTACTTTTAAGATGGAGCCATCTACTGCCAATTAACAATTACCTCATCCCTGCCATCTTTGTTTAAATCAACTAATAAAGCTTCTCCACTCCAGCCGTTACTATATCCATCGGTATTCTCATCGTAAACAACACTCCACTTCTTACTGTCTCCTAAACTTATCTCTACAGTTGTTGTATAGGGTTCCTTGGATATATTATTGGTTACATTAACTTTTATATCAGAAGTAGCAAAAATACCATTGCTATTACCGACTTCATCGCCATAGGTGCTATTCCCAGCTTCACCATCACCAGTGCTGTTCTCTAATCCTCCACCGTTTAATGCTTTTACCACAATCTGTTTTACTATATTATCCTCTGCAAATATTGAAATGTTATAATTTCCATGGTTCACAAAACTATAATATTTTCCCGTATCCTCTTCTATAGACCAGCCTTCTGACAATAACTTTTGAATTGCCACATCCTTTTCCATTCCCCATTGCAATTCATTTAACCTATAATTCCCTTCGTTATTAATCATAATGTAATCAATAGAATCTGAGGATGCTCCAAAACTTATCGCTTCATTTCCATATTCCCAACCACCATCAGTGGAGCCATTATCCGAAATATCAGTAAAATCTTCTAAAACCAGTGAAGTTTTAGCTCCTAAATATTCTATTAAATCCTTACTATTATCTTTTACCAAGTCTACTAGTTTACTATCATCATACATTTCTAAGTATGCAGTATTATCTTCTGGTAAGAATCCATATACATACAGATCATTATCTAAGCTGGCACTTTTGATTTTAACCATATGCATTGCTATTTCATCATTTATACTTTTTTGATAGTCAATTAATGGTTGAATTTTTTCTTCCGTTCCTTTTGATTTTCCTTTTAAGGAGCCAAGGGCAGCATCTCTGGTTATGTAGCAGGATTTCAGATACATATAACAATATTGTGATAATGTATATAATTTATCTAATTCCGGCATTTTAGTATCAACCAAAACCTGATCTCTATAACTCTGGTAATTTAAGAATGCATCTGCCTGAAAAATGGATGCATATAAGGCCAGTTCAAACTTGTCTGCAGCACTGATTCCTTCGGATAAAAATGGAATATAGTCGGAAGCCAGACTCCAAACCAAAAGTTCAATATTTGCCTGGGTACCTAATGCCTCTCCAATACTAAGGCTTTTTGTAATCAACCCATCTAAATTTTCTTCCAGAAATCTCACTAAGGAATAGGCTCCAATATTGGTCTGTAAAATTTCGGAATAATCAACCATTGACTTTTTCATGCTTTCAGAGGTAACGGTTTGTGTGGTACAATTACTTAGATATTGTTCTAATGCCTGTACCATAAATTTATCCTGATCTGAAAATTCAGACATATATCCTACTACTTCTGCAACTCTCATTCCCATATTAAGGCCTGTAATCCCACCGGAAACACCTTTTTGCACAGCTAAGATACTTTCACCGGTATCTGAAAACCATGACTGCTGATCTATTGCACGTTCTAGCTGCCTATAAGCCTTATTATAGATTGCCGCTTCCGGATTGTCTTTTTCCACATTTTTTATTGTAGTTTCACAAGTTTTATATAAAGCTTCTATCTTCGTTTCCTGCGTCTTTTGAATTTTAGATAATAATTCACCCAGTTTCCCATCCTCAGTTAATATATCTTGCAGTTCATTTACTCTGGTAATTGCCGCTTGATATTCTGCGTCAGAAGTGGTGCAAAGAAGCATTGCTATATCTTGTCCGTATTTGGAATCATAGGAAGAAGAATCCATAGCCATTGTCTGGAATAGCTGTTTCCATGAGTCTCCATCCAATTCTAATACTCCCTGAAACAAATTAATAATATGACTTGCCCCACCAATGACCTGCAGGTCTCCATGGGAATAACCGAAATCATCGCCCCAGTCGAATAGATAGGTGTCATTATTTCTCATAACATCCATATAAGTATCTATAATATTCTTTTCAGGAATAGCAATCACCACAGTATCTTCTGCAATCAACATACTGCTGTTTAAAAGTAACAGAGAATATTCCATAGGAATCCACATTCCCTTTTCATCCTTTACACTTGAAAATGGTGCCTCATACCCTTCCATACTATTGTTAAAAACCATATGATTAACTTTCGTATCATCATAATAAAACTGGGTAAGTCCATAGGGAAGTTCATTTTCCTGATTATTATAAATAGATACACATTTTTCATTGGTATCTGCCACCTGATAGCCCAGCCGTTCACCCAATTCCTGTGCGTTAACATAAACGTGGCTGTCTTTTATCATAATATTTAGTTGCTCGTTATAACCCGGATTATCAGAAAACTCTGCATTAATACTGCCATACTGTTTCTCGTCCTCAGCTTTCGCAAATGTCAGAGTTACAGAAGTAAACATCAATGATATGCACATAACAATTCCTACAAAGTGTTTCATCTTCTATTCCTCCAATCCATTACTGTAATCATTCAGCATTTCCTGGTATATCCCCTTGTAACTCTCAAATAGTCCACCAGTGATAGAATTAATAAACTCTTGGCTTTTATAATCTGCATTAAATTCTCCGTCTTCCATTGTATAAGGAACTTTTACAGTAGTTTCACTTAATTTTGCTTCTTCAATATATTCTGATAAATAATCTTCAAAATTATCTGTCCTTAATGTTGCTTCTATCTTCTGAATATCTGAAAATAAATCTGTCATGTGAGGTGCCGTAACTTTATAAGTAATAGTTTCTTTCTCCACATCCTCTATCTCTATAGAAGTTCTTTTAAATATTTGCTCTAGTACTCCATTATTTTGCTTACTGTTGCCTGCAAAACCAAATTCAGCTGCCAACTCTTGGTTCATTTCAACCTTATCAGATGATAACATAAACTCATTAATTTTATTAATGTCGCCTGTGGAAAAAACATTAATAACCTCTGATGCCTTTTCTTCCACAGCATTGTTCTCTTTACTGCATCCAGAAAAGATAACCACTATACTTATTAAGTGTAAAATCACAATAAATTTTCTTAAATTCATAAGATTGCCTTCCTTTGTGTCATTTATTAAAATATTCGACAAAATAATCTAAGTTTCGTACAAATACCAATGAAGTATACCATTATATACCATATTTTTCAATAGCCAGTACTTTTTCCTTCCATTTTTAATCCATTTCCAGGCTAATATAAAGCAAAAAAGGATATTTCCCAATGAATTTATTCACCGGAAAACATCCTGTATTTTTAGGAAACCTTCTGTTCCAAATCATAATTTGTATAATTTCTAACCTGTCTGGATTTAAATGCCATCTTTAAAAGAATCGGAGATATAATGGTCGTAGCTACTACCACAATAATTACAGGGCCAAACATAGCAGAAGACATTAATCCCATAGATGCTCCTTTACTTGCAACAATTAATGCAACTTCTCCTCTTGAGACCATG
>JAQSYR010000169.1 GCA_029256035.1 Anaerocolumna sp.
CGGGATATATTAAAAGACTGGTGGCTTATTCTTATGATGGGACTGACGGCAGCTATGTGTGCCTATATTATCGTCAATGTTACCTATAAGCCTGTGTATTCTGTAAGGTCCACATTTGTGGTAACTTCCAAAGGGTCCAATAACACATATGCCAATCTTTCTGCAGCAAATACCGTAGCCAATAGCCTGACCAATATATTTGCCAGTAATGTTTTAAAAAAGAAAGTAGCTTTGGATATTGGTATGAATGAGGTACCTGGTAATATTAGGGCAGAAGTAATTCCAGAAACAAATCTTTTTGTACTAAAAGTTACGGCTCCAGGCTCAGACTTAGCTTTCCGTATTATAACATCTGTCATGAAAAACTATACTTCCGTTACAAATCAAGTTTTTGGAAATGCTATTTTGGATGTGTTAGAGTCGCCTACCATACCTGCCTATCCGGACAATCCAATCAATGCAACTGAAATCATGAAATTAGCATTCTGGATTGGAATAGTTGTAATGACTGGGTTAATTGCCGTCATGTCCTGTCTAAGAGATAATGTGAAGAATGAAAGTGAAGTAACAAAAAAGCTTGATACAAAGTTATTTGGAACAATTTATCATGAAAAAAAATATAAAACTTTTCCCTTGAGATTTAATTCCAAAAAGAAAAGCATATTAGTCATTCATCCAACGGTAAGCTTTTCTTTTGTTGAAAGTTTTAAGAAAATGAGGACCAAATTAGAATACAAGGCAGAACAAAATTCCTATAAGGTGATTCTGGTTACAAGTACTTTAGAGAATGAAGGGAAATCCACGGTAGCAGTTAATCTGGCACTCTCTTTGGCCCAAAAATCAAAAAAAGTTTTACTTATTGATGCAGATCTATGCAGACCATCCTTATATAAAATTTTACAAAGAAATGTGGAACCTGGTCATGAAATTGGGGAAGGTATTCGTAAGAATAATTTAAATGAAACCCTGACATTTGATGATAATTATGGTTTGTACTTAACAATAGGAAGCAGACGATACGAGAATTCAGCTGATTTCATAGTAAAAGAACCATTTCTTAACTTTATCAAAGTATCCAGAAAAATGATGGATTATATTATTATAGATGCACCTCCCATCTCTGCCGTAACTGATACAGAGATTCTTGCTGATTTGGCTGATGCTTCCCTGCTGGTTGTAAGACAAAGTACAGCTATGACTAAGAATATTAATGATGCCATTGATGTCATAACCGAAAGCAAATCTGAACTATTAGGATGCGTTTATAATAATGTAAGAACCTCGTTGTTTGGATATAACTCTGAGTATGTAAGAAAGAATTCTTATGAAAGATACTATGCAAATGCACAAAGAAAGGCTGGGTATGGAGTTAAATATGAGTGATTTGGAGAAGAATGGGATGTTAGAGGAGAGAGACTATATTATAGATGTTTCTGTTCTTTTAGAAGATTTATGGAGAGGAATTAAAAAGTTCTGGTGGTTGCCCGTAATTTTATCCATTCTTTCTGCTGGTGTAATATATTTTGGTATGAAACAAGACTTTAGCCCTTATTATACAGCTTCTGCTACATTTATAGTAAATCTTGATTCTGGTGCAGTTAGCGGAAGTATCTATGATGATAATTTAAAGGCTTCTCAGATGTCTAAAACTTTTCCTTATATTATTACAAGTGGGGTATTAAAAAGTGTAATCGCCGCTGATTTGGGAGTTACTACGATTCCCGAGTCAATTACTGCAGAGAATGTAGAAGAAACAAATCTATTTACTCTAAATGTGACTTCTGGTGACCCTAATAGAGCATATGATGTTTTACAGTCTGTTATTAGAAACTATCCAAAGATAGCAGAGACGGTAGTAGGCAGCACCAACCTAAATATGCTAGATGAAACTGGCGTTCCAACTGAGCCAATAAATCAAATGGTGTATAGGCATAATCTTATGAAAGGAGCGCTCCCTGGAGCAGTCCTTGGTATTATAATAATTGTGATATACGCAATTACTCGAAGAACCATACATAAGGCAGAAGACATTACAAAAATATGTAATCTCAAACATCTTGGGACCCTTCCAGAAGTTACATTCAAAAAAAGAGGCAGGCAATTTAAAAAGAATGTATCCGTATTAAATGATAAGATATCACCATGGTACCGGGAAAGTATGTACAGAATACGAACCAGAGTAATAAAAGCTGCAGAAAGTGGCAAAATGAAATCTATTCTTGTTACAAGTGCAATTCCTGGGGAAGGTAAGAGCACAGTTGCATTTAACCTTGCTTTAACTATGGCAGAAGGCGGTAAAAATGTAGTGTTAGTTGACTGTGACCTTCATAATCCCTCCATTAAAAATATGATTCCCAGAGAAAAGGAAGAATCCATAGGGTCCATAGGGTTACTGGAAGTTCTAAAAGGAGAAGCAGAATTAAAAGATGCTATTAAATATTATGAACATCTTAATATTGGAGTATTAAATACTTCATTTCCTGATATCAATGCTTCTGAGATGGTTGGAATTCCAAAGATGTGGGAAATTATTGCACAGTTAGAAGAAATCTCGGATTATGTTATTATAGATACGCCACCCTCTTCTATATTGCCTGATGCTTCTGACTTGGCAAAATACGCAGACGGGGTGATATATGTTGTAAAACGGGATTATGCAAAGATAAATCAGATACTAGATGGCCTTGAACATATATCAGAAAGCAGTGGAGTTTCCCTGATTGGAAGTGTGTTAAATAGTGGTAAGGTAAGTTTGGGCAGTTATCGATATTAGGAGGAGCAAGGATGCCAAAGGATAGATTAGCAAAAGTAAAAAATAGGAATAAAAAAATATTACAATCCTGTATCATCATGATTATTACAATTCTAATCATCATTGGTCTGGGAGGCTATTTTCTGGCCCGTTCTTATATCAATAAAATGAATTTAATATCTACAAAAGATCAAGAGCAAGTAGAATCCAGTGAACAGATACCAGAAGAAGATACAATAGATGAGGTACTTTCTGAAGATTTGGTAACAGAAGGCACGGATTCCCCGGAAGATGCTATTAGTAAAATGGAAGAAAACATAATCAAAAACATGGAAGATAAAAGTACTCCCATTGCTACTGATAAAGATGTATTAAATGTGCTTCTTATTGGTAGTGATACCAGAAAAGCCGGTGGCTCGGGACGATCAGATGCCATGATTATTATTTCTATTAATAAAAAAACAAAAAAAATAATTGCCACTTCTATTTTACGTGACATTTATCTGCAGATTCCCAGTGGTGAGTCTAACCGGATTAATTCAGCCTATGCCTATGGTGGAGCAGATTTACTTATGGAAACAATAGAACAAAACTTTAAAATACAACTAGACCGCTTTGCCTCAATTGATTTTTATTCTTTTATGGATATTGTAGATGCAGTGGGCGGGGTTATGATAGAAGTTACGGAGCCAGAGATTCCAATTATTAATGAATATGTGAGAAACCTTAACCGACTGACTGGTGCAGAGGAAGAACAGGATATACTA
>JAQSYR010000004.1 GCA_029256035.1 Anaerocolumna sp.
TCAGGATTCTGTTAAATCAGAAGCTGAACGTTGCGGAATGTACTACATCAATGAAAGATGGTTAGGTGGTATGTTAACAAACTTCAAAACCATCCAGAGTAGAATTGCCAGATTAAAACAAATCGAAACTATGTCTCAAGATGGAACTTTTGAAGTTCTTCCTAAAAAAGAAGTTATTGAACTTAAAAAAGAATGGGAAAAACTTGAAAAGAACCTTGGCGGAATAAAAAATATGAAGTCCATTCCTGATGCAATCTTTGTTATTGATCCTAAGAAGGAAAGAATCTGCGTTCAGGAAGCACATACTTTAGGTATTCCATTAATCGGTATTGCTGATACTAACTGCGATCCTGAAGAATTAGATTTTGTAATTCCAGGTAATGATGATGCGATCAGAGCTGTTAAATTAATCGTTGCTAAAATGGCAGATGCTGTTATTGAAGCAAATCAAGGAACACAGATGACTGACTCTTCTGATGCAGAAGTAGCACAAGAAGAAGTAGCAGAAGAATTAGTAGAAGCATAATCATAAAATGGAGGTATTTTAACATGGCTATTACAGCAGCAATGGTAAAAGATTTAAGAGATATGACCGGTGCAGGTATGATGGATTGCAAAAAAGCACTTTTGCAGCAGAAGGTATTTGTGCAGCAACTGTTAGTGCAGATGGTAAAGTAGCAGCTGTTGTTGAAGTAAACAGCGAAACTGACTTCGTTGCAAAGAATGAAAAGTTTAGAGACTTTGTTTCTGCAGTAGCAGAACAGGCAGCTAAAACTACAGCAGCTGATATTGATACATTCTTAGCAGAGCCTTGGGCACTTGAAACTTCTAAAACAGTTAAAGAAGAATTATCTTCCCAAATCGCTGTTATTGGTGAAAACATGAATATCAGAAGATTTAAGAAAATCGTTACTGAAAACGGTTTTGTACAGTCTTATATTCATGGCGGCGGAAGAATCGGCGTTTTAGTTGAAGTTGAATGTTCTGTTAACAATGATGCAGCAAAAGAAGCAGCAAAAAACGTTGCAATGCAGATTGCAGCTATTTCTCCTAAATATGTTGACCGCTCTGAAGTTCCAGCGGAATATGTTGCTCATGAAAGAGAAATCTTAAAAGCACAGGCTATGAATGAAAACACTGGCAAGCCTGAAAATATCATTGAAAAAATGATTGAAGGTCGTTTGAATAAAGAATTAAAAGAAATCTGTTTAGTAGACCAGATTTATGTAAAAGATGGAGATTTAACAGTTCAAAAGTATTTAGATGCTGTATCTAAAGAAATTGGTGCTCCAATCTCTGTTAAGAGTTTCGTTCGTTTTGAAACTGGCGAAGGTATCGAAAAGAAAGAAGAAAACTTTGCAGAAGAAGTTGCAAAACAGATGGGATTGTAATTTCCGTAAAAACAATAAGGTAAACAAAAAGGAAGTGATATTAATACTTCCTTTTTTGTTTGCCATTTACAATATGCTTTATCTATTTTTAAGATTCTACTGTTCCGTTACAACTTCAAAAGGCCAATCAATAATACCGCCAAAATCATAGACACTTGTATAGCCTAGTTCAGCAAGAGCAGATGTAGCGCTGGCGCTACGATTTCCGCTTCGGCAATAGACTAAAATTTTTGTGGATTTATCAGTCAATATGATTTCGGCATTCTCAACAATTTCATAATCTGGAATCAGAATAGCATCTTCAATGTGACCGGAATTATATTCTTCCTTGGTTCTAACATCTAATATAATGATGTCTGAATTGTTATCAATCATTTCTTTCGCTTCTTGAGCAGTGATTTTTTGAGTTACTGGAGTAGTAGATTCCTCCTTAGAAGAACATCCAGCCAGAATTGTAGTAACAATGACAATTAATAAAATTACGAATCCATTTTTCATTTGAAAAGTCTCCTTTTTCTTTAATTCTTCACTAAATTAAAAATAAATTATTAAATAAAAGTATAAAGAAAGTTGATTTTTTGTTCAGTGATATAGTTACAATAATAAAATCATATATAAAATTAAGTTGATTACTCCTTACTATATTGTAAGCTTTTACTGGAAGATATTCTATGAAAAAATAGAGAAAATTTATAATTTTCTTATATTAATTATTTGAGAAATGTGTTAAAATAGTTGGAAGAGTGTAGTAAAGGGGATGATTATTTGGAGCAGGACAAAACAACTGTGAAGTTGGAAGCCACAGTCTCCAGACGTAAACGTATAAATCGCATTAAGATAATAATTATAGTGTTAATCATAGCATGTTTAATACTTCCAACCATTATCAGTATAGTTTTATTTATCAAAGTAAATTCACTTCAGGATCAAATTGATGTGTTAATGATAGAAAAATACGGAGTTACATATAACGAATTAAGGAATAAGAATCATGAAGAAGTTGCTCATGCAGCAGTTGTAGCAGAGGATCTTAGTGTTGAACAGAGTTCTGATACAGATGAGTTAGAAAGTGAGACAAGCTCTGATAAACAACAAATTTCAGAGAATAATAGTCTGCAAACGAATAATGAAAATAAAGTAACCAATGAAATTAGTGACTTTACTAATGTACTGGATTTTAAGTTAGATAAAGAGAACATGAAATCAAAAAAAGTGTATCTTTCCTTTGATGATGGACCTAGTCAATACACAGGGGATATCCTTGATATTTTGGCTAAATATAATGTGAAGGCAACTTTTTTTGTGATTGGTAAAACGGATGAATATTCCAAAAGCATGTATCAAAGGATTGTTAATGAGGGACATACTTTAGGCATTCATTCTTATTCACATGTCTATCAGACAATATATAAATCTTTGGAAGATTTTGATAAAGACTTTACAAAACTAAGTGATTTGTTATATGATACTACTGGATACCTTCCACACATTTATCGCTTCCCTGGTGGAAGTGGTAATGATGTAAGTAAAATAAAAACGTCAAAAATAATAGAATATTTGAATAAAAAAAATATAATATATTTTGATTGGAATGTTGTGAATGGGGATGCTACTGGAAATTTATTAACCCCGGAAGAGTTATACTATAATGTGATTAAAGGTATTAATATAAATAATACCTCCATTGTACTTATGCATGATACCGATACGAAGGAGAATACGGTAAAGTCCCTCGAACCTATATTAAAAACACTAACAGAGTTTCAAACTGAGATTTTACCATTAGATAAAGATGTTACTCCAATCCAGCAGGTAACAGCTGAGTAGTGCAATAAATAATGAATTCCAATAAATTACATAGGAGGAACAATCATGGGTTTTTTTAAAGATTTTAAAGATGATATTTCACAGGCGGTAAATGAATTAGTACCAGAAGAAATGTTTGATGACAATGAAGTTGTTAATACTTTAGATGATGATGCTGCTGCGGCAGACATAGTAGAAGATTTTGGACTGGATAAGGACTTGTTAGTTGAATTAGAGGAAGACAATTTTGATAAGGATATTTTAAATACAATATTAAATCAAGAAGAGGAAGCTGCTGATATGATAATAGACAATGAATCAGAAGAAATAATGGTAACAGATAATGTGGTTTCCCATGAGGAAAAGATAGAATCCAGCAAAATTGAAGATTCCATGCCTGAAAAAATAGTTGAAAAATCTGATGACGTTACAGTTATAACTAAAGGAACAACCCTTAATGGTAGCATTAACTCAGATGGATCTCTAGAAATCATGGGTACCATTAAAGGTGATGTGGAATGTCAGGGAAAACTATCCATCTTTGGCGTTGTAAATGGTAATTGTATGGCTTCTGAAGTATATGTAGGAGCAAAGCGTTTAGAAGGTTCTATTAGCAGTGAGGGTAGTGTAAAAATTGGTTTAGGAACTGTAGTAATTGGAGATATAACTGCATCTGCTGCTGTGATTGCCGGTGCCATAAAAGGTGAAATTGATATTAATGGTCCTGTTATTGTGGATTCTTCTGCGGTTATTAAGGGTAATATTAAAGCGCAGTCTGTTCAAATTAATAATGGAGCTGTAATTGAAGGTTTTTGTTCCCTTGCCTATGCAGCCATTGATATTGATAATATATTTGAATAGTATAAGAGGAGTTTGTAGGAATGAGTAAGTATAAAAGAGTGTTACTAAAGCTTAGTGGTGAAGCCTTAGCAGTGAAACCATAGACAGAACGAAAGCGGATCAGATAGGTATGTTGGCTACGGTAATGAATAGTATTTACGTATCTGAAATTTTTCGCTTTATTGGGATGAATACTCAGATTCTGACACCATTTGAATGTGGTAGTATGACAAAATTGTTTTCAAAAGACAGGGCAAACAAGTATTTTAGCCAGAATACGGTTGTATTTTTAGCTGGAGGAACCGGTCATCCATATTTTTCAACAGATACAGGGGTTGTACTTCGTGCTGTAGAATTAGATGCCGATATCATTCTTATGGCTAAGGCAGTTGATGGAGTATATGATAGTGATCCCAGAAATAATCCAAATGCCAAAAAGTATGAGGAAATCAGTATACAAGAAACTTTAGATAAAAAGCTAGGTGTGGTTGATTTATCTGCAACTGTTTTGTGTATGGAAAATAAAATGCCAATGCTTGTATTTGCTTTGGAAGAAGAACATAGTATTGTAAATGCAGTGAGTGGTAATTTTCACGGAACTAAAGTTACAGTATAAGCTTTTCATCCCTATCTATACAGACTTAAAAAATAAAAACATAAATAGGAGGAGAATATTATGGATTCAAGAATTGAACAATACGAAAGCAAGATGAAAAAAACATTAGATAATTTAAAAGAGGAGTTTGCTTCCATCCGTGCAGGAAGAGCAAACCCACATTTATTAGATAAATTGAGAGTAGACTATTATGGAACACCATCTCCACTTCAGTCAGTAGCAAATATATCTGTTCCAGAACCCAGAGTAATTCAGATTCAACCTTGGGAAAGTAAATTAATCAAAGATATTGAAAAAGCTATTTTAGCTTCTGATTTAGGTTTAACCCCAAATAATGATGGAAAAGTTATTCGTCTTATTTTCCCGGAATTAACAGAAGAAAGAAGAAAAGATTTGGTTAAAGATGTAAAGAAAAAAGCAGAAAATACAAAAGTTGCGATTCGTAATATCAGACGAGATGCAAATGATGCATTTAAAAAATTAAGTAAAAGCGACATCTCTGAAGATGAAATTAAATCATTAGAAGATGATGTGCAAAAAATAACAGACAAATTTATCAGTGATATAGATAAAATTACAGAAGATAAGTCAAAAGAAGTTCTTACAGTATAATACTTAGAAAGAATCAGGACGTGTTTTGCCTAAAGTGAAATACGTCCTAGTTGTTTAACATATTTATGGAGGTCTCCATGGGAGATAAGATAATTGATAATGAATTAAAGATACCTAATCATGTAGCAATCATATTAGATGGAAATGGCAGATGGGCACAAAAAAGAAGGATGCCTCGAACCTATGGGCATACCCAGGGAAGTAAAGTAGTTGAAAAAATTAGTGAAGAAGCATATAAGATGGGAATTCAATATCTTACGGTATATGCTTTTTCAACAGAGAATTGGAAGCGACCTGAGGATGAAGTAGATACCTTAATGAAATTACTTCGTAATTATATGAAAGACTGTATTAGAACCAGCAACAAAAACAATATGAGGGTAAGAGTAATTGGAGATACTTCAAAATTAAGTCCTGAAATCCAGGAGAGTATAGCAAATTTAGAAGATGCATCAAAGGAGAATACCGGTCTAAACTTTCAAGTTGCCTTAAATTATGGAAGTAGAGATGAAATATTACGAAGCATTAAAAAACTTGCGCTCGATTATAAAGAAAATAAGATAGAATTTGATGATATAAATGAGGATTTATTTGCAAATTATTTAGACACCCGGGGCATTCCGGAGCCAGACCTTTTAATTAGAACCAGCGGAGAACAAAGGCTGTCTAATTTTTTATTATGGCAGCTTGCCTATACAGAGTTTTATTTTACGGATACGTTATGGCCTGACTTTACAAAAGATGAACTAAGAAAAGCAGTGGAGTTCTACAATGGTAGAAAAAGAAAATTTGGAGCACTGTAACTGGAGGTAAACAATGTTTTGGGTTAGACTTAGAAGCTCAGTTATACTAATGGTAATTACCATATCTACGATACTATTGGGTGGAAATGTGCTTTTTACAACTATAATGGCAATATCCCTGATTGGTTTATATGAACTATATAAAACCGTTGGTTTGGAACGGTCATTCATTGGTATAATAGCATATATTGTTGGAATATTATATCAATTACTAATTTTGTGGAAACAGGAAAGCTTTGTTTTGCCATTATTATTTTCATTCATTTTAATTCTACTTATTGTCTATGTTATTACATTTCCAAGATATCAGACAGAGCATATTACCATGATCTTTTTCGGTTTATTTTATGTAACGGTTATGTTAAGTTTTGTATATAAAGTAAGAATGCTCAGTGATGGTGCCATTTTAGTCTGGCTAATCTTTATAGGTGCCTGGGGTTCTGACACAAGTGCATATTGTGTAGGAATGTTATTTGGTAAACACAAATTTTTACCAAAGTTAAGCCCTAAAAAGTCATTGGAAGGCTGTATTGGTGGAGTAATTGGAGCAGCCCTTTTAGGTTTACTTTATGGCACTATATTTAAAAACAGTATGGTAAGTGCTGGTAATCCTGGATTAGAATATGCTCTTATTGGTGGTTCAGCCAGTATACTTTCGCAAATTGGTGATTTGGCTGCATCGGCAATAAAAAGAGATCATAATATAAAAGATTATGGTAATTTAATACCAGGCCATGGAGGAATATTGGACCGCTTTGACAGCATATTATTTGTAGCACCTATGGTATATTACTTAACTGAATTATTATAATATATTAGAATAGGTCTTATTGTCATAAATTAAATTTTTACCTGGCATTGATTAATCCATTGTACGAAAGGCATTAGAAATGAAAAACATCGCAATCCTTGGATCTACTGGTTCCATTGGTACCCAAACTTTAGAAGTAGTAAGGCAAAATAATGATTTAAAGGTAACAGCACTGGCAGCCGGACAAAATATAGATTTACTGGAAAAACAAATTAGAGAGTTTCGTCCTGATATAGTGAGTGTATGGGATGAAAAAAGGGCAAAAGAACTTGCATTAAGAGTACAGGATTTACCCGTTACTGTGTATGCAGGAATGGACGGATTAATTGCCTGTGCTACAGAAAATACTGCGGAGATTGTGGTAACTGCAGTTGTTGGTATGATTGGTATTAAACCAACCATAGAGGCAATCAAAGCTCATAAAGATATTGCTCTTGCCAATAAAGAAACCCTTGTTACTGCAGGACATATCATTATGCCCCTATTAAAAGAATACGGTGTAAAACTGCTTCCAGTGGATAGTGAACATTCTGCAATATTTCAGGCATTAAACGGAGAACAGGGTAATGAAATAAGCAGAATTATTTTAACTGCTTCTGGTGGACCTTTTCGTGGAAAAAAGAGAATTGATCTAGAACAGATACAGTTAGAAGATGCACTGAAACATCCTAACTGGGCCATGGGACGCAAAATTACCATTGATTCTTCAACACTTATTAATAAAGGTCTTGAAGTGATGGAAGCGAAATGGTTATTTCAAGTGGAGCTTGAGAAAATACAGGTAGTTATTCAACCCCAAAGTATTATACATTCTGCAGTAGAGTATTTAGATGGCAGTATTATTGCGCAAATGGGCACCCCGGATATGAAACTCCCTATTCAGTATGCACTTTTTTATCCGGAACGAAGAATTTTATTAGGCAGCCGGGTTGATTTTTTTGAACTCAGTAAAATCACATTTGAAAAACCGGATTTAGATACATTTACAGGATTAAAGCTGGCATATGAAGTTTCAAAAAGTGGTGGAAGTCTTCCTACCGTATATAATGCAGCAAATGAACTTGCAGTGGCTAAATTCTTAAACAGAGAAATTAGATACTTACAAATTGTTGAATTAATAGAAGCAGCAATTAAAAATCATAAAAAAATTGAAAATCCAAACGTAGAGCAAATTCTTAATATAGAAAATGAAACATATGATTTTATAAACTCTATTTATGAAAAAATGTAATTTTTGGAAGTTACCTTAAAGGAGGTATGTATGAATATAGTTATTGCTATTTTAATATTTAGCTTAATAATAGTAATTCATGAATTAGGGCACTTTATGCTTGCAAAAGCCAATGGCGTCTTTGTAACTGAATTTTCAGTAGGTATGGGACCTAGAATTTTGTCTTTAGTTAAAACTGAAAATAAGTACCGTCTTTGGATTTCTTTATCACAGCATGATATTGAAACGAAAGATGACATCAAGGCAAACACCATATATTCATGGAAAGTATTACCCATTGGTGGCTCTTGTATGATGCTTGGTGAAGATGAAACTAGTGATGATGATAGAGCCTTTAATAAAAAAGGTGTGTGGGGAAGAATTTCAGTTATTTTTGCGGGTCCATTATTTAATTTTATCCTTGCTTTTATTCTTTCTATGTTTTTAGTTGGGTCCTTAGGATATGATCCGGCTTATGTGACTGAAGTGGCTGTAAATTCACCAGCAGAGAAAGCAGGAATTCAAGAAGGAGATATAATTACTGATATAAATGGTACGAATATTGATATTGGACGTGAAATAGCTACTTATCTGCAATATTATCCATTCAGTGATAAACCCATTACTATAACCTATTTACGTGATGATGTTGAAAATAAGGTAGCGATTCAACCTATAAAGCAAAAAAAATATATGCTAGGTTTTGGGTATACAGCTGATAATAATTCTGCTGTCTTATCTGAAATTATAGAAGATTTACCACTTTATAATGCTGGAGTAAGATCTGGTGATGTCATTATTAAAATTAATGGATCATCAATAGCATCAGGGGCAGAATTAGAAGATTACTTAATAAAAAATCCATTAACCGAGAAAGAATTATTGATAACTTATTCAAGAGATGGCATGGAATATGATACTCAGGTAAAACCAGTGCTGGTAAGTGACAGCTATAATATAGGAATTAACTTTAATACAGGAAGAATAAAAACAGATGCCTTGGGAGTCATTAAGTACAGTGCAGTGGAAGTAAAATATTGGATTGTAACTACTATTAAAGGGATTGGACAATTAATTTCTGGAAAGGTTGGAGCTGATGAACTGGCTGGACCTGTTGGTATCGTAAATATCATAGACAATACCATTGAAGAAAGTAAAGAGGATGGTACAAAATTTGTGGTGCTCAACATAGCCTATATAAGTATTTTGCTTAGTGCCAACTTAGGAGTCATGAACTTATTGCCTCTTCCAGCATTAGATGGTGGACGTCTGGTATTTTTATTTATTGAATTATTTCGAGGGAAACCAATTGATCAGAACAAGGAAGGTCTTGTTCATATGATTGGTTTAGCATTACTTATGATACTCATGCTATTTATTATGTATAATGATATCAGCCGATTATTTCTATAACCAAGGGTCTGGTTTACCAGACGTTAGTGTTGATGTGCTATTATTTTAGTGGCAATTTAAAGTGGATAGTAATATCCACTTTATCACTTTATTTTTAGTCTTAAAAAGAACGGTTGCCTAAGGTGTAAGATTGGAGAAAAATATGAGAGAAAATACAAAAGTAATTCATATTGGAAACAAAGTCATTGGCGGAAATAATCCTATATTGATTCAGTCTATGACTAATACAAAAACTGAAAATATAGAGGAAACTGTTACTCAAATTCTTGCTTTGGAAGCTGTTGGCTGTGATATCATCCGTTGTGCAGTACCAACCATGGAGGCAGCCAAAGCTCTAGCAGAGATAAAGAAAAGGATTCATATACCATTAGTAGCAGACATTCATTTTGACTATCGTTTAGCAATTGCTGCCATGGAATATGGAGCTGATAAAATTCGTATAAATCCTGGTAATATTGGAGGATATGACAAGTTAAAAGCTGTTGTAACCGTAGCTAAGGAAAGAAATATTCCAATTAGAGTAGGCGTAAACAGTGGTTCTCTGGAAAAAGAACTGGTGGCTAAGTATCAAGGTGTTACAGCAGAAGGAATTGTGGAAAGTGCTCTTGATAAAGTACGAATGATTGAAGAACTAGGTTATTCTAATTTGGTTATTAGTATTAAGTCTTCTGATGTTTTAATGTGCATAAAAGCACATGAAATTATTGGGGCGCAGACAAAATATCCATTGCATATAGGAATTACAGAAGCTGGAACTATACTAGCAGGAAATATAAAATCTGCAATTGGACTTGGAGTTATTTTATATCAGGGAATTGGTGATACCATTCGTGTATCTTTAACAGGAAGTCCTTTAGAAGAAGTGAAATCAGCAAAGCTTATTTTAAAAACCTTAGGATTGCGTAAGGGGGGAGTAGAGTTAGTTTCTTGCCCAACATGCGGAAGGACACAAATTGATTTAATTCAGCTAGCTGGAGATGTTGAAAACATGGTTCAAGACTTTGATTTAGATATTAAAGTTGCGGTTATGGGTTGTGCCGTCAATGGTCCAGGAGAAGCCAAAGAAGCAGATATTGGAATTGCCGGTGGAATTGGTGAAGGCATTATCATTAAAAAAGGAAAAGTAATTCGAAAGGTACCAGAATCAGAACTTTTATTGGCATTAAGAGAAGAATTACAATCTATTAAAAAAATAAAAGAACTAGAAAATCAAGATTAAGAAATACAAGAATAAGAAATACAAGAATAAGAAATACAAGAGCAAGTACTTTGCGATTTGACAAAATCAACTGGTATTTTATATGAAATGGGGCAAGGTTATGGGAATGCTTTTTTTTGAAGTATTTGATCAATTATCTAATATTCCAAATGAATTAGGGAATCTGTTTAGGGAAGTATCTGTCTTAAGAGTAGTGGTTTCAAAAACAAAGTCTGAAATCAGAATTTATACAGAAAGCAACAGATTGATTCCTAGGAAATATATAAAAAGGATGCAATATCTTCTATATAAGCAACTCTTTACTAATTCACCAAATGCGGTTATCCTTTGTGAATCTTACCTGCTTTCTGCTCAATACACACCGGAAAAACTTTTTGATATTTATAAAGAGAGCATAGAGGAAGACTTAAGAGATCGAAGTATCTTAGAATATAATGTACTTGAAATGTCAGAGATACAGTTTGATAATTATACAATGATATTTCATTGTGAGGAGAACTTTCTAATACGAAAACTATCCAGTGAAGTATCAAAATACATAATGGATATGTATAAAGATCGATTTCATTTTGATGTAAATGTTCGTTTTGAATATAAAGAAGCAAAGAAAATTATTTCGACTGAAGATACAAAATATGAATTTGTTCCAATAAATAACCCTGGCAGCAGTCAAAATTCTCATGATCCTCAACTTAATGATGATATTATGGGCGTAGCTGCTGTGTCCCCTGATGAAAAAACAATGCAAAAAAAACAAGATGTTCCAGAAGGTTACAATGCTGCTATAAAAGATTCAAAAAATGATAAAGCACTAGTAAAAGATACAGCTCCTGCAAAGAATACAGCACCTGCAAAAGATATAGCTCCTGCAAAGGAAAGTGGTAATGCTAAGAGCAGCAAACCTAAAAGTACATTTGAAAAAAGTAAAACCTATAGTAAAGCAATTCAGGATCCTGATATTTTTTATGGAAAAGGATTTGAAGGAGAAGCTATTCCTATTTCTGAAATTCAGGATGAAATTGGAGAAGTTGTTATACGAGGTAAAATTATTAACATTGAATTAAGGGAAATCCGAAACGATAAAACTATAATTATTTTTGCAATCACAGATTTTACGGACTCCATTCAAGGCAAAATATTTATTAAAACAGAAGAAGCCGGAGAAATCGGAAAGCAACTAAAGCCAGGAAAATATGTGAAGCTAAAGGGAATGGCTTTACTGGATCGTTATGACAAAGAAATTTCCATTGGTTCCATTGTTGGAATAAAAACAATCCCTGATTTTACAACAACAAAGATGGATAACAGTAAGGAAAAACGTGTGGAACTTCATGCCCATACCATGATGAGTGATATGGATGCAGTAGTTGATGTAAAAGATCTGGTAAAACGTGCTTTTTCCTGGGGGCATAAAGCTGTGGCAATTACTGACCATGGAGTTGTACAGTCATTTCCTGAGGCAAACCATGCACTAAGTAAAAAAGATGTTCCAGAATCTGAATGGGACAGGCTGAAAGAGTTTAAAATTATATATGGGGTCGAGGCTTATCTTGTTGATGACATGAAAGAAGTTGTTGTAAATGAGAAAGGGCAAACCTTAGATGATTCCTTTGTCGTTTTTGATATAGAAACCACAGGTTTTGGACCTGTAAAAGATAAAATAATTGAAATTGGTGCTGTAAAGGTTGAAAATGGAGGTATTATTGATAAATTCAGTACATTTATTAATCCTGTGGTTCCCATACCTTATGAAATAGAAGAACTTACAGGAATCAATGATGAAATGGTAATGGAATACCCAGAGATAGATGTGATATTGCCAAAGTTTTTAGCTTTTTGCGGCCAGTCTGTTTTAGTTGCACATAATGCGTCTTTTGACGTAAGCTTTATAACAAAAAAGGCTGAAGCATTAGGAATAAAAACGGAATTCACAGTAATTGATACCGTAGGATTAGCTAGAATTTTGCTGCCAGATCTAAGCAGATTCAAATTAAATACCGTAGCAAAAGCATTAAATATATCCTTAGAAAATCATCACCGTGCTGTGGATGATGCTGGCGCTACTGCAGAAATATTTTTAAAATTTATAAAAATGTTAAAAGCAAAAGATATTCAGAGTATTAATGAAATTAACTCCCTTGGGAATTTATCTGCGGATACCATTAAGAAAATGCCTACTTATCATGCAATTATCTTAGCTAAAAATGATATTGGAAGAGTTAATCTCTATAAGTTGATTTCACTATCTCATATTGAATATTATAATAAAAGACCGCGAATTCCCAAAAGTTTGTTTTTACAAAATCGTGAAGGCCTTATTATAGGTTCGGCTTGTGAAGCTGGAGAAGTTTATCAGGCACTTCTAAGAGAACAGCCTCCCGAAGAAATCACAAGACTTATTAATTTTTATGATTATTTAGAGATTCAACCCATAGGTAATAATGAATTTATGATTCATAGCGATAAAATTAATATTAACAGCAAAGAAGAGCTTATAGAACTGAACCGTAAAATCGTAGGACTTGGAGAAGAGTTTAATAAGCCGGTTGTTGCAACCTGTGATGTTCATTTTATGGATCCAGAAGATGAAGTATACCGTAGAATTATTATGGCTGGTAAAGGATTTAAAGATGCGGATAACCAGGCACCATTGTATTTTCGCACCACACAAGAAATGCTGGATGAATTTTTATATCTGGGAAAAGATAAGGCAACGGAAGTAGTTATTACAAATTCAAATAAAATTGCTGATATGATAGAAAAAATATCACCAGTTCGGCCTGATAAATGCCCACCAGTCATAGAGAATTCTGATATTACACTTAGACAAATCTGTTATGATAAAGCACATTCTATGTACGGACCAAAACTTCCAGTACCTGTAGAACAACGTCTGGAACATGAGCTGAAATCTATCATTAATAATGGATTTGCAGTTATGTATATTATAGCACAAAAGCTAGTTTGGAAGTCAAATGAGGATGGTTATCTGGTTGGATCCAGAGGTTCTGTTGGTTCCTCTTTTGTTGCTACTATGTCTGGGATTACAGAAGTAAATCCATTATCTGCTCATTATTACTGTACAAATTGCCATTATTCGGATTTTGATTCTGGCGAAGTGAAAGCATATGCTGGCAGTTCTGGATGTGATATGCCGGATAAAAATTGCCCGGAATGTGGACATCCTTTAAACAAAGATGGTCATGATATTCCATTTGAAACCTTCCTTGGATTTAATGGTGATAAAGAACCGGATATTGACCTTAATTTCTCTGGTGAATATCAGAGTAAAGCACATGATTATACAGAAGTTATCTTTGGTGAGGGCCATACCTTTCGAGCTGGAACCATTGGTACTCTGGCAGATAAAACTGCATATGGATATGTACTTAAGTATTATGAGGAAAGAGAACAACATAAACGTAGAGCTGAAATAGAACGAATTGTAAGTGGCTGTGTGGGAGTTCGCAGAACAACCGGACAACATCCAGGTGGAATTATTGTATTGCCTCATGGGGAAGAGATTTACTCTTTTACACCAGTACAGCGGCCAGCTAACGATATGAATACTAAAACTATTACCACTCATTTTGATTATCACTCCATTGATCATAACTTGTTAAAATTAGATATTCTTGGTCATGATGATCCAACTATGATACGTATGTTAGAGGATATCACAGGTATTGATGCAAAAGGGATACGTCTGGATGATCAAATGGTTTTATCCTTATTTGACAATCTAAGTGCCTTAAAACTTAAACCAGATGACTTAGGGGGATGCGATTTGGGATGCCTTGGAATTCCTGAATTCGGCACAGATTTCGTTATGCAGATGCTTCGTGACACAAAACCCAAAACCTTCTCAGATTTGGTACGTATCTCAGGTTTGTCTCACGGTACTGATGTATGGTTAAATAATGCTCAGACCTTAATCCAAGATGGAAAATGTACATTATCAACTGCAATTTGTACCAGAGACGATATTATGACCTATCTTATTGGTATGGGAGTCGACAGTGGACACTCCTTTAAAATTATGGAAAGTGTACGTAAAGGTAAAGGTCTTACTCCAGATATGGAAGAGGAAATGCTTGCAAATGGTGTACCTGATTGGTACATATGGTCCTGTAAGAGAATCAAGTATATGTTCCCTAAAGCCCATGCGGCTGCTTATGTCATGATGGCATTTCGTATTGCTTATTTTAAGGTTTACTATCCTTTAGCTTACTATGCATCCTATTTTAGTATTCGAGCTTCTGCCTTTAATTATGAATTAATGTGTCTTGGAAGAGAACGTTTAGAGCATCATATGGCAGATTACAAGCGCCGCAGTAATGAACTGTCCAATAAGGAACAGGATCAGTATAAAGACATGAGAATTGTTCAGGAAATGTATGCAAGAGGGTTTGAATTTCTACCAATCAATATATATACTGCAAAAGCCAGACATTTTCAAATTATAGAAGGTAAATTAATGCCATCATTAAGTACCATTGATGGACTTGGGGAAAAGGCAGCAGATGCAATTGTTGAGGCAGTCCCAGATGGTAAGTTCTTATCTAGGGATGATTTTAGAAGTCGTTGCAAAGTCAGCACTACAGTTGTAGAATTGATGGGCGATCTTGGACTTTTAGAGAATCTGCCTTTATCAAACCAAATATCTCTTATGGATTTTTTACAGTAGGAGATTAATAATATTATTCATATTACAACCTATAAATCATAACAAAAATATCTATTGATTTAATTGATTCAATTTTTTGAATAATAGTAAAAATAATTCTTGCATTTAGTGGCTGGATGTAGTACAATACTACATGTTGTAAGGCTCGTTGGTCAAGCGGTCAAGACGCCGCCCTCTCACGGCGGAAACAGGGGTTCGATTCCCCTACGAGCTGCTAATTGTAAGAATATATAGACTACAGTAAATATGCCATTGTCAAGGATTAAACCAATCTTTGATAATGGTTTTTTTTATTTAATAGCAGTTTTTTTCTAAGTTATTTTCTAAGCTTTTCGTTTTTTATCTTATATTATGTTCTGCATTATTTCAAATCCCATAAACACATTAGAACCAATTTCTTTAAGGATTATTACATCCATATAATAACATCATATTTTAGTAAATAGGAGAAATACTATTAAAAAAAGGATGTAAGACTATGATTCGAATTTGTTTTTATGATACAAAACCATACGATAAAATATATTTTGATGAATTAAAAGAGAAATACGAAATTGAAATTGATTATTTTGAATCAAAATTAAATCACAAAACAGCTGTTTTAGCAAAAGGGTATGAGGCAGCTGTCGCCTTTGTAAATGATACCATTGATAGTAAAACAATTAATATCTTAATTGAAAATGATTTGAAATTAATTGCCATGAGATGTGCAGGCTACAATAATGTGGATGTAAAAGCAGCGGCTGGTAAGATTCCGGTTGTCAGAGTTCCAGCCTATTCACCTTATGCGGTTGCAGAACATGCTTTTGCACTTTTATTAACTTTAAATCGTAAAACTCACCGTGCCTATGTAAGAACCAGGGATTTTAATTTTAGTTTAAATGAATTAGTTGGTTTTGATTTACATGGAAAGACTATGGGGGTTGTAGGCACTGGAAAAATAGGCAGAGTATTTGCTGATATATGTAAAGGGTTTGGTATGAATATACTTGCTTATGATCCATATCCTGCAAAAGATTTTGGTGTTTCTTATGTAACATTTGATGAAATATGTAGGCAATCAGATATCATTTCCTTACATTGCCCGTTAACTAAGGAAACATTTCATATCATAAACAAAGATACAATTTCAAATATGAAAAATGGGGTATATATTATAAATACATCAAGAGGCGCATTAATTGATAGTGAAGATTTATTAAATGGAATAAAAGATGAAAAAATTGGGGGAGCCTGCCTAGATGTTTATGAAGAGGAGACGGAATTATTTTATGAAGATATGTCCTATAAAATAATCAAAGATGATATCTTATCCAGAATTATATCTATGCCAAATGTTATAGTATCTTCTCATCAGGCTTTCTTAACAAAAGAAGCTCTTTATAATATTGCGGAAACAACTTTACAAAATGTTAATCATTATTTTAAAAATAACATTATAGATAATGAAATCTCATATAAAAATAGTAAATAAAAATAGATAAATAGTAACCAAACGTGTCATATTTAACTCCAAACATGCAATTGGTATTGTAATAAAAGTTTATACCTAGTATTATATTCGTAGTTTCAAATGGTTAGTGCCTTTTTAGGTTAACTATACACTTTTCATATGTTTGAGCCAGTGACTCTAAACTTTGTGCGGTTTAGGGTCATATCTCTGTTTAAGTAAAATTTTATATGTTTCTATATAACCGGCAAATAAAGAAATTTGCCGGTTATTATTTTGCAGTTAGATACCATAGTTACAATCGGGATTAAAATAGAATTAGCCGTTTAAATTTAATAATTTAATTTTAATCACATTTTATATCGTTAATCCAAATTCATTGACAAATATATAATAAAAACTTATAATAATGTACTAGCAGACTCTCTATATTTTTAGCTATAGCAGAGTTAACATTGATTGTACGTAGGAGGCAAATAGCGTGAAAGCTTACGGAGTAAATGAGTTAAGAAAAATGTATTTGGAGTTCTTTGAAGGTAAAGAACATTTAAAAATGAATAGTTTTTCTCTTGTCCCACAGAATGATAAGAGTTTATTATTAATTAATTCTGGTATGGCACCTTTAAAGCCATATTTTACAGGTCAGGAGATTCCTCCAAGACAGAGAGTAACCACCTGTCAGAAGTGTATCCGTACCGGTGATATTGAGAATATTGGTAAGACAGCAAGACACTTAACATTTTTTGAAATGTTAGGTAATTTCTCTTTCGGTGATTATTTTAAAAAGGAAGCAATCGCTTGGTCCTGGGAGTTTCTTACCAAGGTGATTGGACTAGATGAAAACAGATTATATCCATCTGTTTATGAAGAAGACGATGAAGCATTTGAAATCTGGAATAAAGAAATCGGAGTTCCTGCAGAGAAGATATATCGTTTGGGAAAAGAAGATAATTTCTGGGAACATGGAGCAGGTCCTTGCGGTCCATGTTCAGAGATATATTATGATCGTGGTGAAAAATATGGATGTGGAAAACCAGATTGCGGTGTCGGATGTTGTGACAGATTTATCGAAGTGTGGAATAATGTATTCACTCAGTTTGAAGGGGATGGGAATGGAAACTATACCGAACTGGATAATAAGAATATTGATACCGGTATGGGTCTTGAAAGACTTGCTACGGTAGTTCAGGATGTTGATTCTGTATTTGACATTGATACCATGAAAGCAATACGAGATAAAGTATGTGAAATCTCAGGACTTACTTATAAAGCTGACAAAAATGCTGATATGTCCATTCGTTTAATCACTGACCATATTCGTTCTGTAACCTTTATGATTGCAGATGGTATTATTCCTTCCAATGAAGGAAGAGGTTATGTTCTTAGAAGGCTGTTAAGACGTGCTGCAAGACATGGCAGATTATTAGGAATTAAAGATCAGTTCTTGGCAACTTTAGGTAAGACGGTAATTGATGAGTCTAAAGATGGTTATCCAGAATTAGAAGAGAAAAAAGATTACATTTTTAAATTATTAACCATCGAAGAAGATAATTTTAATAAAACAATTGATCAAGGATTAACAATACTTACTGAATTAGAAGATGACCTTATTAAAGATGGTAAGAAAATATTATCAGGAGAAGATGCATTTAAATTATATGATACCTATGGCTTCCCGTTAGATCTGACAAAGGAAATTCTTGAAGAAAAAGGAATTTCAATCGATGAAGATGGATTTAAAAAGGCTATGAATATTCAAAGAGAAACAGCTAGAAATGCCCGCGTTGTTACTAATTACATGGGAGCTGATGAGACAGTTTATCAACAACTAGATCCTAGCCTTACTTCAACATTTATTGGATATGATGCTACTTCTTATTCATCAAAGATTACAGCACTAACAACAGAAGATGCGCTTGTCAGTGAGCTGATTGCAGGACAAAATGGTACTATTATTGTTGAGAATACACCTTTTTATGCTACTAGCGGTGGTCAGGTTGCAGATTATGGTGTAATATCAACTGACAACGGGGAGTTTGAAGTTACAGATACCATTAAACTCCAGGGTGGTAAAATTGGTCATGTTGGAACTGTTGTAAAAGGGATGTTTAAAGTAGCGGAAGATGTTAAATTAGCAATTGATAATAATAGAAGACAAGCAACTGCTAAAAACCATAGTGCAACACATTTATTACAAAAGGCACTAAGAACTGTACTTGGTAGTCACGTAGAACAGGCAGGATCTTATGTAGCAAGTGACAGACTTCGTTTTGACTTTACACATTTTTCCGCTTTAACAAGAGAAGAAGTAGAACAGGTGGAAGCTATAGTAAATAGAGAAATTGCAAAAGCAATACCAGTTCATACGGATGTTATGACGATGGAAGAAGCAAAGAAAACAGGAGCTATGGCCTTATTTGGTGAAAAATATAGTGATAAAGTTCGTGTCGTAAGCATGGGTGAATTTAGTAAGGAACTTTGTGGAGGTACTCATGTAAGTAACACCTCCGCTATATCAGTATTTAAGATACTTTCAGAAACCGGTGTTGCAGCAGGTGTAAGAAGAATTGAAGCAATTACAGCAGACGGTGTATTTGCTTACTATAATGAATTAGAGCAGGAATTAAATGCAGCAGCAAAAGTTGCAAAAACAGAACCTTCCATGTTATCAAAGCGAATCGAAGCATTACAGGAAGAAATTAAAGGTTTACATGCAGAAAATGAAAAACTAAAGAACAAACTTGCAAAAGATGCTTTAGGTGATGTTATGAATCAGGTAGTAGAAGTAAAAGGTGTGAAATTATTAGCAGCCGGAGTGCCTGATATAGATATGAACGGTTTACGTAATTTAGGAGACCAGTTAAAAGATAAAATGGGTGATGGTGTAGTAATCCTCGCTTCTGCTAATGGTAGTGATAAAGTAAACTTAATTGCAATGGCCACTGACAGTGCTATGGCAAAAGGTGCCCATGCAGGTAATCTGATAAAAGAACTAGCATCTCTAGTTGGAGGTGGCGGTGGCGGAAGACCTAATATGGCACAGGCTGGAGGTAAAAATCCAGCTGGTATAGCAACGGTAATAGAACGTGCAGCAAGTGTACTAGAAGCTCAGATAAAATAGTAAATCATCATCTCTGTAAGTTTATAAAAATAAAAGCTCTGTATCCAAGTAAAAGTCAGTGGATACAGAGCTTTCTTTCTGCCAAAAAGTAAGTAATTTTTCAAAATAACTTATTTCCTCCATAAGTATTCATTGATTTTGAATTTTAAATAAAATATACTTATAAATAATAAACAAAAGAATGTCTAAATATAATATAATCTAGTTAATATGCATAAAAATCAATCTGTTAATTATGGGAAATCAGGAGATAATTTTATGAAAAAAAAGTGGTTTATTAAAAGTTTTATTTCATTTGCACTTCCAATATTTGTGGTGATCTTGTTATTTGGGGCATCCACAATATATTTTGTTTATAATTCCGTATTAAAAGAAATTAATAAAAATAATGAAAATCTATTAAATCAAGTTCGTACTAACGTAGAAACCATTCTTAGCGAAGTTAATTCCTTAAGTTTGAACTTTGAATTTTATACAAAAACATCAGAATACACAGATTATGTAGAGGCTAGTAATAGTACACCAGAAAAACGTAAGGTGGAACAAGAAATGTTTAACTTCATAAATACACTAGCAAATTCAAGAATGTATATTCATTCCATTTATGTATATATAAATAATTCAAATAATAGCTTTATTGTAAGTAATGAAGGGAAATTAAAGCCGGAGCAGTTTTTGGATAAAAACTGGCTTGAGGATGCAAAAGAATTAGAGCAAAAAGAAAGTATGACTTGGATAAAACATAGAGAAGTTTCTCGTTATTCTTTTGAACAACCAACCAGTGTTATTACAGCTTATCGAAAATTATATATAGGTCTTAAACAAGTGGGTACAGTAGCCCTTAATATAAATGCATCTTATTTGGACGAACGATTAAGTACTCTAAATCTTTTGCAGGGACAGGAAATAAGTATCTACTCTGAAGATGGAGAGAAAATATATACATTTATTTATGGCAGTACATCTGATAATACCCAAAAGTAACTATGAACGAGTATTAGCAATTTATAATATTATTGAGGCAGCAGATGCTTCCAATCCTCTTCCAGAACTATCTTCAAAAGTAAAAGATGAGTACGGATATATTATACAGAATATGATTAAAGTATTTATTGAAAGCCGTTATATAAAAGCGCAACTAAGTGAAAGAAAGAGTAAATATGAGGCAATGGAACTTTTAGCCCTGCAGTCACAAATAAACCCACATTTTTTGTTTAATACGTTAGAAACCATTAATTGGGGCATCGTTGAACATTTAGGCATAACAAATCATGTTAGTAAGATGTTAGAGAATCTTTCCGATGTTCTAAAATATTCATTAAGAAGAAGGAAAGAGTAAATTAAAACTAAATTTATTTTCCAAAAACCATCAAATATGCCTTCAAATAATTGATACAGGAATAGGTATGTCAAAAGAAAGACTTCATGAGATTATTCAGACTTTGGATAGGGACCAGGACAAAAACCCTGGTTTACATATTGGTGTAAAAAACGTGTACAAACGGCTTAAATTGATTTATGAGGACAAGTGTAGCCTTAAAATTAATAGTAAAGAGGGATGGGGTACTATGGTGACAATTCTGCTGCCATATGATAATTCACATGAAATAGAGAATTTCAGCCACTTTTCTTAACATAGAAAAGATTTATTATAATGCTTATAGGTGCTAAATTTGCAGTTATTTGCATTGGCATGTGTTGCTACACTTTCTGTTGCTACATTAGTTGGCTGTTCTACAACTAATAAATCAACAAAATCTACTGAAGGAACTTCCGCAGAAGCTAACAAACAGAACAATGAGGCTGGCAGTGAATTACGTTTTATGTGGTGGGGTGGTGAAACTCGTCATAAAGCTACCGTAGACGCACTTGAGCTTTATAAAGAGGCAAAACCAAATGTAACAGTTAAGACAGAATATTCTGGTTGGGATGGCTATTTTGACAAACTTACTACAGATGAATATATTGAGAAAGGACTAATTGATGTAAGCAATCTTTCCCAGGCAACTTTAGATATGTATCGTATAGATGGCAAACTATATGCTATACCTGCAGGCGTAAGTACGTCTTTACTTTTCTACAATAAAGATTATTTTGATCAAGCCGGAGTTGAGTACCCGACAGATAGCTGGACATGGGAAGATTACATGGAAGCTGCACGAAAGTTGACTATGGACACAAATGGCGATGGTGAAATTGACGTTTGGGGTACAGCGTATTTGGAAGATCCTGCTGGAGCTGACATAACATTTAAGAAATATGTTTATGAACGTGGCGGAAAACTTTGGAGTGATGATCTGAAATCCGTAGCATTTAACTCAGCAGAAGGACTTGCAGCTGTAGAATTTATAAAGAAACCTTTAGAAGAGGGAATTATGCCTCCTTTAGAAATCACTGCTTCCAACCCTCAAAACGTTGATGATTTCCAAACCCAAAGAGTTGCAATGATTATTCATTATTCTCCGATTAC
>JAQSYR010000170.1 GCA_029256035.1 Anaerocolumna sp.
CACATAAGTACAAAATAATAGCATTTATCCACAAAAAACAATCCTGTCCATAAAATAAAAGAAACCTCAGGATTTTCGGATACTGTAATTGAAAAGATACGAAAAACAAACTATTTCCAACTGGATTTCTTTGGTAAAATTTTGTTGATCAAACTTTTGGAATTACAGTATAAATAAATCTGGAGGTTTCCTATTAATATTAAGTAAAGAACAAGTACGGCCTTTATTAAAACACATTTGTCATAAATAATATTTAACAAAAACCCTCTTTATGAAAAGCATTTTTTTAGGCAAAGGATATACTTATACTTTATTCTATATGAATTTAACTACGTCTGCTTTTTATTACCTTAAGTCTAGTAAATTCTTCTCGCTCTTTTTCCTCTAGTTAGGGCAGTATAATATGGAATAGTTATATTCTTAAGTGCGTTGGCACGTTTTTGAGTTTTTTTAATGTTGGTAGCTAAACGATAGGCCGAGTTCTCAATCATGGACAAACGTAGAGTTAATTCTTTTACCTTCTTAAATTTATTGGTTGCTTCATCCAAAGAAACACGTGTATTAAAAAAAGAATAGGTAGGTTTATTACTTATAGAATCAAACTCAACTAAGGGGATTTCAGTGCCCATAATACTTCGTTGTTTTATTCTAATTGAATTTTCTTCCGGAACAGTACTGCTTAACTCTTCAATATTACGAATTCCCATTTCAATATTGGCCTTCTGTAATGCAGCATAAGCTTCCGTAAAAGTAACATCGATTTCAGATTGTATATTTTCTGCTTTATCAATTAATTCCATCAATTCTCGAATTAGAATATTACGTTTTTTATCCATCAAATCGTAACCTTGTTTTGCTAAAGCAAGGGAGTTCTTAGCCAATATTAAATTACCCTTGGTAGGGAAAGTATTTGGATTCATATTTACACCCTTTCCTTTCAATCTATTTATATTGATTACTCTTCTTCGGATGTAGATTCGACTGGAGCTTTATAATATTGGTTAAGTATCTTTGTATCAATACGGTCTAATTCCTCTTTTGGTAAAATAGATAAGAGCTCCCATCCTTTATTTAATGTTTCAATAATAGAACGGTCTTCTGCATGGCCCTGAGTAATAAAGGTACTTTCCATAGCAGCTCCAAATTTAAGGTATTTCTTATCAATTGGAGAAAGTTCATCTTCACCGATAACACTTGCTAAACCTCTTGCCTCACCTACTCTTGCATAAGAGGAGAATAACTGATTGGCAAGATCTTGATGATCATCTCTGGTATATCCTTTACCAATACCATCTTTCATAAGACGAGATAGGGATGGGAGAATACTAATTGGTGGATATACATTTTTTTGATATAAGGAACGATCCAAAACAATCTGTCCCTCAGTGATATATCCTGTTAAGTCTGGAATAGGATGTGTTATATCATCATTTGGCATTGTAAGTATTGGAATCTGGGTTACAGAACCTTTGGAATCAGCAACAATACCTGCTCTTTCATAAAGGGAAGCTAATTCACTATATAAATATCCTGGATAACCTTTTCTACTAGGAATTTCACCTTTGGAAGAGGACACTTCACGCATAGCTTCTGCAAAGGAAGTCATATCAGTTAATATAACCAGAATATGCATTCCCTTCTCAAATGCCAGATATTCAGCAGCAGTAAGTGCAACCTTTGGTGTAATTAATCTTTCAACAACCGGGTCATTGGCCAAATTCAAATACATAACAACGTGAGAACTTGCACCACTTTCTTCAAATGTTCTGCGGAAGAAATCAGCAACGTCATGTTTAACACCCATAGCTGCAAAAACAATGGCGAATTCTTCTTCACTATTTTCACCTAAAGAAGCCTGTTTTACAATCTGGGCAGCAAGTTGGTCATGTGGTAAACCATTGCCTGAGAAAATCGGTAATTTCTGACCACGAATTAAAGTGGTTAGACAGTCAATCGTTGAGATACCAGTTTTAATATAGTTACGAGGATACTCTCTGGAACATGGATTTAAAGGCTGACCATTTACGTCACGCTTTAAATCTGAAACTATATTACCAAGTCCATCAATAGGCTGACCAATTCCATTAAATACACGACCTAAAATATTTTCTGATAATGCAACTTCCATAGGGCGTCCTGTCAGTTTGGTATGTGTATTATTTAATGACATATCATCAGTACCCTGGAAAACCTGGATAACAGCTTTATCTTCATATACCTCTACAATTTTGCCTATTTTCTTTTTCTTACCTTCTACGGTAAATTCTACGATTTCATCGTAAGAAGCATCACGAACGCCCTCCAGTGCAATCAAGGGGCCATTTATTTCACTTAGTCCTAAATATTCAATTGACATTATTCTAGCCCTCCTTATGCGTTCTTTGACAGTACACGATTATAGAAGTCATCAATCATAGCTTTATAATCATCAAACTTATTAAGTTCATCATTAGCGACATCATATTTTATGGAAATAATTTTTTCAAAAACATTCTCTTCTTTTAATACAGACATAGGCATGCTCATACCAATTAATTGCTTGGATTTAGAGTATAAATATAATATTGTCTGCATCATTTTAAGCTGTTTACTTAAAGGTACATAAGTATCGGAAGGATGATAAGCATTTTGCTGTACAAATCCTAAACGGATTACTTTAGCAATTTCAAGCACCAGTTTTTGATCATCAGGAAGAACATCACTACCAATTAACTTTACAATTTCATTTAACTGGCTTTCCTGTGTAAGTATTGCGATAATCTTGTTACGGCATTCTACAAAGTCACTTCCTACATTAGCGTTAAACCAAGGAGTTAAATCATCCACATACTCACTATAGCTGTTTAGCCACTGAATGGCTGGGAAATGTCTTGCATAGGCAAGGGATTTATCAAGTGCCCAAAAACAACGTACGAAACGTTTTGTATTCTGAGTAACTGGTTCAGAGAAGTCACCACCTTGAGGTGATACGGCACCGATAATAGATACACTTCCTTCAGAACCATTTAAGTTTTGCATAAATCCAGCTCTTTCATAAAAACCAGATAATCTGGATGCTAAGTATGCTGGGAAACCTTCTTCAGCTGGCATTTCTTCCAAACGACCAGATAATTCACGGAGAGCTTCTGCCCAACGAGAAGTGGAATCAGCCATAATAGCAACATGGTAACCCATATCACGATAGTATTCAGCTAAAGTTATACCAGTATAGATACTGGCTTCACGAGCTGCAACCGGCATATTAGAAGTGTTGGCAATTAGTGTAGTTCTATCAAGAAGTGGATTTCCTGATCTTGGATCTACTAATTTTGAGAAGTCTTCTAGTACTTCTGTCATTTCATTACCACGTTCTCCGCAGCCGATATAAACGATGATGTCAGCATCTGACCATTTTGCCAGCTGATGCTGAGTCATAGTCTTACCAGTTCCAAAACCACCGGGAATTGCAGCTGTTCCTCCTTTTGCAATAGGGAACAGGGTATCTATGATACGTTGGCCTGTGATTAATGGACGATCCGATGCAAAACGCTTATTAACAGGTCTTGGAATACGAATTGGCCATTTCTGTGTTAGAGAAAGTTCTCTTATTTTACCATCAGCTTCTGTAATTGTAACAATTGTGTCGTTAATGGTATATTTACCATCTGCAGCTACTTTCGTAACTACACCGGATACCTCTGGAGGCACCATTGATTTATGTGTAATAGCAGCACTTTCTGGGACTTCTGCAATAATTGTACCACCATATATGGTATCTCCGGGTTTTACT
>JAQSYR010000171.1 GCA_029256035.1 Anaerocolumna sp.
ACATCAATAACAACGGCCCCCTCTTTTACATATTCCTTTGTAACAAATTTTGGTTTCCCTAATGCCACAATTAAGATATCTGCCCGTTTTGTTACTTCCATTAAATTCTGAGTTTTTGAATGACATACCGTAACTGTTGCGTTTTCTCTAAGCATAAGCAATGCCATAGGTTTTCCTACAATATTACTTCTTCCAATAATCACACACTCTTTACCCTCTATTTTTATATTAGAGCGTTTTAATAACTGTATAATTCCAGCTGGCGTACAGGAAACGAATCCTTTTTGACCAATACTTAATCTTCCCACACTCTGAGGATGGAATCCGTCAACATCTTTTTCTGGTGAAATGGTCTGAATCACCAGATCTTCATCAATGTGTTTAGGTAACGGAAGTTGAACTAAGATTCCGTTCACATCTTCCCTTTGATTCAAATCATCGACTAATTGAATTAACTCTTTTTCTGTAGTTTCTTCAGGCAGTTCAAATGCTAAGGAACGAATTCCAATATATTCACATGCTTTCTTCTTATTTCCAACATACACGGAAGAAGCAGGATCTGCGCCTACTTGAATTACAGCAAGTGTAACCTCTTTTCCTGCTGCACTTAATGCTGCAACTTTATTTTTTAATTCCTCTTTTATTTCACCGGATATTTTCTTTCCATCAATTATAATTGCCATGATTATCTCTCCTATCCTTGAGCATTTGTTTCAATGATTCACTCTATATTTTAATATAATTAAAGTATTCCTACAAGGTTTAATTTCATAAAAAGGACTGTTACAAAATCGACTAAATTCTTAGTATAGGTTTTGTACAGTCCCTTCTATATTCTTACTATTTTACATTCTTGCTATTCTATGTTTTGAGTAATCTAAATTTTGACTATTGTACTTTCAGACAATTCTATGTTCTAAGTAATCTAAATTCCAACCATCATTTTTCTAAAATCTATACCTTAATTATGATAATAATTTATTAGGCAACCTTTTAAGATAATTTCTCTTTCATCATCGGTTAATTCACCTAAAGTTAATGTAAATTCTTTCATACCTTTACCGACAACATAAGCTTTTACTTCAGAAATTTTATTTTTAATTGCTGATTTTATATCCTTAATAAATAGATAATCTCCTATTTCAAAAGGAATCTCATCTTCAAATATAAATGGTAGCATTCCCCAGTTAATTAAATTGGAACGATATCTTTTCGTTGCATATTCCTTTGCAATATTTGCAAAACCACCCAGTACTTTTTGACTGCTTGCAGCCTGTTCTCTGGCTGAACCATCTCCTGGTTTGATTGCATAGATAACACTGCCAATTTCTGTAGAAGCAACGTCTATCTGGAAGGATGTTTGTATTGTATCATAAACTGATTTTATTTCATCACTATAATTATAAATATCCTCTCCTGCAATTCTTGCTTTTTCAACTAGCTGAATCTCTTTTGCTCTTCCAACATAAGCAGGATCTTTTCTGGATAAAGTAAATTCAGCTAATCCTAATGGATTAGAACGGTAGGATGAGGTTTCTCCTGATGGTATTAATTCATCAGTTGTTGTTACAGGATCTAGAATAACAGATGCAACTTTTAGAATCAGATTATCTGAAAGGCTTTCCATTTTAGGCCAATCCACAATACCTGGTCCAAATTTTATGTCTACACTTGTATCTGCTTTTCCAACTCCATCATATACACGGTTATCATAAATTTTACTATCAAAATAATACTTTGGCTTATTATAATTTACATCAATATTTTCTGCTGAGGTTAAATATCCTTTGTTTGCAGCAGTTGCTGCAATAGATCGAGCATCCATTAATGCTACAGAGGCAACCTGTCCACTTGTAATTTTGGAACCTTCTCTGTTAGGGAAGTTTCTGGTTGTATGTCGGATGCTAAAGCTATTATTAGATGGAACATCACCTGCACCAAAACATGGTCCGCAGAAGGCAGATCGTACGGTAGCTCCTGTCTCCATTAGTTTTGCTACGGAACCATTTTTCACAAGTTCCATAAATACCGGTTGACTGGCAGGATAAACACTAAGAGAGAATTCATCAGCTCCAATAAAGGCGCCGTCTAAAATATCCGTTGCATCACAAATATTTTCAAAACCACCACCTGCACATCCAGCAATTACACCTTGTTCAACATAAAGCTTACCGTTTCTAACTTTATCTTTTAACGTATACTTAATCTTACTATTATCTAAGCTAACAAGAGCTTTCTTTTCAACTTCATCTAAAATATCATAAAGATTTGCATTTAATTCATCAATTGTATAAACATTACTTGGATGAAATGGCATAGCAATCATTGGTTTTATTTCAGACATATCTACATAAATCATTCCATCATAATATGCCACTTTCTTTGGTTGTAATTCTTTATAATCTTCTGGTCTATTATGAATTTCATAAAATTCTTTTACTTTCTCATCTGTTACCCAAATGGAAGAAAGGCAGGTAGTCTCTGTTGTCATAACATCAATACCGATTCTGTAATCTACACTTAGATTTTTGATGCCATCTCCAATAAACTCCATAACTTTATTATTTACATAACCATTGGAAAATACGGCTCCAATAATTGCTAATGCAATATCCTGGGGACCAACACCCTTACGTGGCGTTCCTGTTAAGTAAACACCCACCACTTTAGGCATATTAATATCGTATGTTTTATTAAGAAGTTGTTTTACTAGCTCTGGGCCACCTTCCCCCATAGCCATGGTACCTAGTGCTCCATAACGAGTGTGGCTGTCAGAACCAAGAATCATCTTTCCACCGCCTGCAAGCATCTCACGGGCATATTGATGAATGACTGCCTGATGAGGAGGTACATAGATACCACCGTATTTCTTAGCACAGGACAACCCAAACATATGATCATCCTCATTAATTGTACCACCAACTGCACATAAGCTGTTATGGCAGTTTGTTAGTATGTAAGGAACCGGGAACTTCTCAAGACCACTAGCTCTTGCAGTCTGAATGATACCAACAAATGTTATGTCGTGAGAGGTTAATTTATCGAATTTTATCTTCAACTTATCCATATTACCTGAAGTATTATGTGCGTTTAGTATTTCATATGCAAGGGTATTCTTAGCAGCCGACTCTTTAGAACAAACTTCGCCAAGTTTATGGTTAAGCATTTCTGAAGATACATCCTGCTCATTCAGTATTTCAGCACCATTAATTACATAAGCACCTTTTTCATACAATTTAATCATATGCGTCTCCTTTATATTCTTAATAATCATACAGTTCATTGTTTAATATCATAAATGTTCTAACTAAAATAATCAAGATTTTTTTCAAATTTCTTATTAAATATTTTATAAAATTACATATTTAATTTTCATTATTAATAAACAAAAAAGTCATTTATAGAAGTAAATGACCAATTTATTTATAAATTACAACTCTTTTTTTCTAGGCAAATATAATTATTTATTTAAATTTATTAATTTTTATGCAAAATCTTT
>JAQSYR010000172.1 GCA_029256035.1 Anaerocolumna sp.
GCAGCAATATAGTAATTTCTCCATTACTTCAGGTGTAATTGCTCTGGGATTAGAGCCGGTACATGCGTCACCTACAGCAAGTTCGGCTACTTTAGGAAGTTTCTCAAGGAATTCCTTTTCATCTATAATACCACCCTCGTAATCCTTAATACAGGAAGGAATATCAAGAGCCCTGTTCATTTCATTGATATGTTTGATTAAGGCATCAACGCTAGGTTCAAGTCCAAGGAAGGACGCGATTTCTTCATAACGTTTTGCTGCAGTATCATCTTTTGCGTTATATTTAATAACCTTTGGAAGATACATTGCATTGGCACAGCCGTGTACAATATGACTGCCAGTGTAAGCTGCTCCGGTTTTATGAGCCATAGAATGTACAATTCCAAGAAGTGCGTTAGAGAATGCCATACCTGCAAGGCACTGGGCATTATGCATTATAATCAGAATTTAGTGTAGAAACATAAGCTTCCACTGCATGTGTCATTGCATCCATACCAGTATGGGCTGTAAGTTTCTTTGGCATAGTTTCAGCAAGCTCTGGATCTACAATTGCAACATCAGGTGTTATATTAAAATCTGCTAAAGGATATTTGATACCTTTTGCATAATCTGTAATTACAGAAAAAGCAGTAACTTCGGTAGCTGTACCAGAGGTAGAAGGAATTGCACAGAACTTTGCTTTCGTACGAAGTGTTGGGAAATTAAACGGAATGCAAAGGTCTTCAAAAGTCGTTTCTGGATACTCATAGAATGCCCACATTGCTTTTGCTGCATCAATTGGAGAACCTCCTCCAATAGATACAATCCAGTCAGGCTGGAATTCAGTCATAGCTGCTGCACCTTTCATAACGGTTTCAACGGATGGATCTGGTTCTACACCTTCAAACAGCTGTACCTCCATTCCTGCTTCCTTTAGATATTCAACAACCTTATCAAGAAAGCCGAAACGCTTCATGCTTCCGCCACCAACAACGACAATTGCTTTTGTTCCTGTTAATGCTTTTAATGCTTCCAGGGAGCCTTTTCCATGATAAAGGTCTCTAGGTATTGTAAATCTTGACATATTCTCTTCCTCCTTAATGATATAACTATGATACACACTTTTTTAGTTTATTTTCACTGTTTTAGTATGTCATCTCAGCTTTTAGTTTCTTTCCAGCTTTATGCCTGTCTTTTCAGCTTTAAGTTTGTCTTTCCAGTTTTAGTTTCTTTCCAACTTTCGTTGGTTTTTACTGTATGTATCTGATATGTATTTTATTTGTTTATATTTTAACAATCACAGAAGCAAAAGTAAAATGCAAAATTATTTTATCGATATTCCATTATCGATATATTCCTAATTATTCTATAAATCTTGCTTTTTAGCAATTAATCGTTTCAATTTATTAAGTTTGTACACATAATTAAATTCATATTCAATTGCTCTGTGTGATAAAAAATGAGCACATTTGAGTATTAGTGTTCAAAATAAATATATCAATATCGGAATATCGATATTCCATTACTGATATACTATTTAGAAAAAACTATGTTAATTTTCAAAATAAAATAGCTGCTGTTAATTTCATTATGAAATTAACAACAGCTTATACTATTTATAATTTTTAAAAGAAACATCATTCTTTGCTTCTGATAATTTGTCGACGAATCTACGCTCAAGTTCTGTAAATTTATAATCCTTAGAATATATAAATATATCCTTATATCTGTGACCTGTGGCTTTGCATCTTCGTTGTATAAGATTATACCTGTTTAACCATTTTTCCGGTACCGGTGAAACCCACATATAGGTTGTCGGAATGGAACTAAGCATATCATATTGACTGCTCCAATCATAGATATAAATATGTTTTGAATTTTTACTGTTGTAATTCATCTTACTATTGTTGCCTTGCATTAGGTACGGAATCGCTGTATCTCCATAGGATATCTCTGTATATTCTCTAAGTTCTTTATACTCAATTTTCTCACACTGTGCCAGAGGATGCTGTACTGACATAAGTGCAAGATGTTCAAACTCCCAAATAGGTTCATAGCTAAGCTGTTTTTCGGTCAGATAATCAACAAAATAGTTTTCATATTCTGTCTCATAACGAATAATTCCCAGATGAAATGATCCATCTGTAATATTGTTAATTATCTGAATGGAATTCGTTTCATGGACATTTATATTCATTCCTTTACTTTCATCCAGTTCTGCCACAAAACGTGTTATGGCATCTGTAATATAACTAGCGCAGGGTATGGATATACTAAAATTTTGGGTATTTTTATTGGTAGGTTCAGAGAGAGCCTCCATCTTTTCTATCTGCAGAAGAATTTTTCTCGCATAACCCAAAAATTCCGTTCCTTTTTGCGTTGGTGTTACCCCCTTAGAAGTACGTTCAAAGATGACATATCCCAGAGAATCTTCTAATTCCTTAATAACCTTACTTAAAGTTGGTTGTCCCATAAAAAGATTTTCTGCGGCCTGGGAAATGGAACATGTTCTTTCTACTTCAATTGCGTATTTTAAATGCTTTGTATTCATTTTGGCTCCTACTTTCTAGCTAATGCAGATCAAGATATTTCATTTTTTCCTTAAGATGTTTTGATAATATTGCCAGGGAAGCGGCAAGATTCTCATTCTGAACAAGTATGTGATCCGGAACTGACAGACGAATGGGTGCAAAATTCCAGATAGCAAGCACACCTCCTGCTACCAGTTGATCACATACAATCTGGGCTTGAGAAGCTGGCACGGTAATAATGCCAATATAAACCTTCATGCGCCGGCATAAATCACTGATTTTTTCAGCCGAAATTACTTTTGTCCCATTGATTTCGGTTCCAATATAAGCTGAGTTGATATCAAAAGCTGCCACTATTTTTAGCCCATATGTCTTCAATCCCTCATATGTCAAAATGGCATGAGCCAAAGAACCTGCCCCAACCAAGACAGCTTCATCTGCGTTATTATATCCGAGAAGATTCTCCATATTTGTAATTAATTCTGTGACAGAAAATCCAGCCTTAGGTTTTCCTTTGGATGTACTAATTGCCGCAAAATCCTTGCGCACCTGAACTTCATTTAGATTAAGCAATTCCGCAATCTTAGGCGCAGATACTGTATCAATATTTTCATTCCGCAACATTCGAAGTTGTTGAATATAATATGGCATTCTTCCCAGTGCCTGTGTGGTTATAGCAGGTTTGTTATACTCATCCATTGGATACACCTCTACTTTATCAGTATTATTATATTGATATTGTAATACTGATATATCTTACTGTCAATCCACTATTCCTCTTCCGGATAAGTCATACTCCTAGAATACTACTTTAAATCAAACAATTCTTAATCCTTTCAAAAACACATCTTTCTCCTAAAACATTACTAACTTCCCAAATATCAGGGGCATTAGTCCTTCCAGTAATGACTATCCTTAAAACATTTGTTAAATCAACTATACTTCCTTTATAACTGTCTGGATGTCTTTTATAATCTTTCATATTTGTTGCGTATCCCATTTGCTCTGTAATATTTTTTACTTTATCAAACCAGATATCTTTGTTTTCATGAAAGTTAATATTCTCTAAATATTTCTTTAAAAATAACTTTCTATCCTCAACTGAAACACTTGTTGGAAACTTATCTTCAATGCTATAAGTTTCATCAAAATACATATTCATAAATTGGCATGCCTGCTTCCAATTCACCAAATCTTTTCTTACCTTATCTATATTACGACCTATATTAAGAGCCCCAATAGCACGACTTTTATTCTTTGAAAAGTCTTTATTCCATTTGTAAGCCCATTCTAATAATCTATTATATATTTCTTCCGCTGTCATATGAACTTTAAACCCATCTGCCTTTCTCTAATAACAGATAATTCAGATGCACTACAAAAACATGGATAAGCTAAACCATTTTCAACTAAATATTTAGCAAAAACCTGATATATATTTTTCCGCTGCCGTTGTCTATAAGGACCATAATCTCCTTTATCGCCTTCTATAACAGCTCCTTCATCAAAATAAATACCGAAATACTCCAAAGCAGAAATAATAATTTTAACTGCACCTTGTACTTCTCTTTTATTATCTGTGTCTTCAATTCTTAAATAGAACTTCCCATTACTTTGATGAGCTATTCTTTCTGCTATAATGGCGTTATACAAATTGCCTAAATGAATAAAACCTGTTGGACTCGGTCCTATTCGAGTAACTTTAGCTTTACTATCTAGCCCTCTAATAGGATAGAGTTTTTCCATATCATCTGGTGCTAGTGTTACTTCAGGAAATAATAAATCTGCTAATTGCTTATCTAACATATCTTTCTCCTTTCTTATAAGACAAACGGACATCTCGTTCATTTGTACTAAAAAAAGCCCCAAGTTGATATATATCAACTTAGGGCGAACATAAGTCCGTGTTACCACCTAACTTCAAAGAATATTCTTTGCTCTCAGCCAGTACAGAAATAATCGATACTGCTTTCCTTTTAACGGCGGAAACTCCGATGTAACCTACTTAGTATTATCTGTTCAGTCCACAGCTCAGAGGCCTCTTCAATATTGATTAGGTAAAGACTCTCAGCTTGAGGTAATCCTCTGTCTTCTCTCTGTGAACATAATTCAATATTTACTAATTCTCATCATCGCTTTTATTTATTTTTCCTTATACTATCATAACATTATTTTACAGTCAAGTATTATTTTATTTTAAATAGAATAGAAAATCACCTTACCTGAAGTCAGAAATCCTGTTTAAGATTGATATTACAAGCGATTTAATATCATTTAGTTTAATTAAATTTCCAACTTGTTTTTCGAACTTGTGTTCTCTTTTCCATTATGGTATAATTTATCTAAGCAGTTTTCATAACTGCTGGCAATCGTGTATAGGGTGGTTGACCTTCATTCTACATAGGATGGAGGTGATGCATATGAACAATAAGTTTGATTTAAAAGATGTCATTCAATTCGGCATGTTCATTATAGCACTACTGACATTCATTTATTTGATTTGTCATTAACGTAAAAAACCTTCCCTGTACTTTGGCGAGTCAGGAAGGTTTTTAACTTTTCTACCGGTCAACCACCCTGTGGCGATTGCCTCTTGTAATTTTATTATAGCAGATATTTTAAAAATTACAAGAGTTTCTGGTTCACGCTTGAACACCTCTTAGGTAACCATCATTTTCTAATTGTAAGGTTATTGACTGTTCATACCTGTTTCTTAAATTTAATTCATTTATAACTTAAAATTTGTGTTCCACTTAAAAATTCAAAGTCATCTGGTTATCATTTCACACAAGATTTCCTCATGCTGCTTACAGAAAATATCAGGCAAATTATCTAACGGAAAATACTTTAATTCTAATGTTTCCACGTTATCACAAAACATTGTTCCACCCAACACACTTAGCTCGAATACAATAAGTATGCTTTGAGCCTTATCACCGTTTGGATATTCCAGATTACAATCTGTATATATTCCTATGAGATTATTCACTTCAACATCCAAGCCTGTTTCTTCTTTTACTTCTCTAATAGCAGCCATCTGAGGAGTTTCTCCCAGTTCAATAGCTCCACCTGGAATACCCCACTTTTTGCCATCGCCTCGTCTTTGAAGTAATACTTCTCCTTTTTCATTAAGGATACAACCACCTGCAAAAATCAGAATAATTTTTTCATGACCCACTTTACTTCGAATCCATTTAATATAATTTTGATTATTCCCCACAATTCAATCCCCCCCAAGTAAATTAACCTAACTTTACGTAAATCCCACTTACCACTTGTCTGTTACCGTAATTATACAGTAAACTACCTAAATTATACAACTCATTTATGTAACCTGCTACCACATATTGCAATTATCTCCTGAAAATAGCACAAGAATCCCCATAATAACTATTTTGAAATAGTCAATATGGGGATTCTAATTATCTCATATTCAATTTACACCCTCAGATGCTAATA
>JAQSYR010000173.1 GCA_029256035.1 Anaerocolumna sp.
CGAATTGCCTTTTCATCTTCTACATCAATTTTTTCCATGGAAGCACCAATACTTTGCATCTTATGCTCAAAGTCTTCATAACCACGTTCAATATATTCTACCTGTTCCACAAATGTAAATCCTTCTGAAACCAGGCCGGCAATCACCAGGGCTGCACCAGCTCTAAGATCAGGTGCGCTTACAATGGCACCAGTTAAACCTTTTACCCCATCAATAATAGCTGTATTTCCTTCCACTTTAATAGAAGCTCCCATTCGGGACAACTCATCTACATATTTAAAGCGGTTTTCAAATATACTTTCCGTAACTATACTTGTTCCCTGTGACATTACAAGAAGTGCAGTCATCTGTGGCTGCATATCTGTAGGGAATCCTGGATAAGGTAATGTCTTAATATGAGCATGGCCTAAACGCTTAGTACTAATTACTCTTACTGCATCATCATACTCTTCTACTGTAACACCAACTTCAACCAGTTTTGCTGTTATTGCTTCAAGATGTTTTGGTATTACATTTTTAATTAATACATTTCCTTTGGTTGCTGCAGCAGCTATCATAAAGGTACCTGCTTCAATTTGGTCAGGAATAATTGCATATTCACTTCCCCTTAATGCTTTGACTCCTTTAATACGTATAACATCTGTTCCTGCGCCTTTAATATTAGCACCCATACTGTTTAAGAAGTTAGCAACATCAACGATATGGGGTTCTTTTGCAGCATTTTCTAAAATTGTTTGTCCATCTGCAAGACATGCAGCAAGCATAATATTAATGGTAGCACCAACACTTGCCATATCTAAATAAATATGATTTCCCTTTAGTTCTACGGCCTCTGCTTCTATCATTCCATGTTCGATCTTTACAGATGCACCTAGAGCTTCAAATCCTTTAATATGCTGATCAATCGGACGGCTTCCTATATTACAGCCTCCCGGTAGTGCAACCTGGGCTTTTTTATATTTTCCTAAAAGTGCACCAAGTAAATAATAAGATGCACGAATTTTTCTTATGAATTCATAGTCTATACTAATGGAATCAATGTTCTTACCGTTTATCTTAACAGTATGTTTATTGACCCTTTCCACTTTTGCTCCGATTTCTTCGATTGCCTGTAATAATACATTAATATCACGAATATCAGGAAGATTATCTATTGTTACGGTATCATCGGTCATAATTGCTGCGGCTATAATTCCAAGTGCAGCATTTTTAGCACCTCCAATTGAAACTTCACCTTGTAAAGCTTTACCACCTTTTATAATATATTGCTCCATTGCACACCTCTATTGATTATATTTAGGCATTTATACAAAATGCACATGAAATTAGTTGTCTATTTGTCAGTTTTAATACTCTTAGATTATACCATAAATTTCCGAGAAGTAAACCCTTTTTAACCCATATGGGAATATTGGCTTACTTTTGTTGCAATAAATTCCATGAGTTCTTCTGTATTTAGTCCTTCCCCATCAACAATAATATGAGCATATTTTTCATAGAGCGGGCATCTTTCACTATATAGCGAACGTAAATTCTGCCCCTTTTTTAACACCACACCTCGTTGTTTTATATTACCAAGACGTTTTTCTATAGTTTCATAGCTAAGCTTAATGTAGACTACAATGCCAATTTCTCTAAGATGACCCATGGCTTCTGGTCCATAGATAACGCTACCCCCTGTTGCTATTACAGAGGTATCTGCTTTAATATCACGATTCACCTGATTCTCAATTGCTATAAAACTCTCAAGCCCTTCTGAAGCTATGATTTCGCTTAATAAACGCTTTTCCTGTTCCTGTATTAATAAATCGGCATCAAGAAATCGGTATCCAAGTACTTTGGCAAGTATTACCCCTATGGTACTCTTACCTGCGCCCGGCATACCAATTAGCACTATATTCTTCATAAAAAAGTCCTTCCCTACATAATGAACTGATTATAGCACCTTTTGTATTTATCGCCAAGCTTTTTTTTCATTTTCACCAATGGTATATTTAAGCATATTTTATTTCTTTTTCTTAACACTATATCCAAAGGTACCAAGTAATTCACCCAAGCCATAATATTCACCATGGGAATAAACAATGGGACGAGCCATACTTAATTCAAATTTACCATTTTTATTCATGTAAGCTTTATCCACATGTACTCCTAATACCTCTGCAATTATCATATGATGGGAGCCTAAAGGAAGGATTTGTGTTACCCTGCATTCAATATTAACTGGAGACTCTCCGATCATTGGAACTTTTACAATGTTACCATTTATAGGGGTTAACTTCATCTCTTTAAACTTGTCCACATTTCTGCCCGGTTTTTCCCCTTGTTTTTGACAGGATACCATTACTGCAGGTAATGGATAAAGCATATTACCAGCTTTCCAAAAATCTTTTTCCATATCGTCTCCTATCATAGTTCCACGCGGATGCTTTTTAAAGAATCTACCTGACTATAGTTTAACCTTATCTTTATACATTATAGTTACAATACTATTAATTCTATCATATATTATTTAATTAATTTGTAAAAAAATAAATCATCTCATAAAGTACTATAATTCATATAATGATTATAATGTTTCATATTTTAATTTGATAAAATGTAGTATAATGAAACTTATCTAGCATTAGTTTTGAAACGAAAGGAGTTCCTATGTTAAATAAGTACATTAAAATAGAGTCCACATCAGAAGAAGTTGAAAATAAGGTGAAGCAAAAGTTAAGATTCCCTACGGATAAATTTGTCTGGCGGGTAAAATTTTCTGCTCCACTGAATCCTTCCACTGTAAACAACCGAAACCTTTATGTTACTTCCTTTAATAAGGTTCCATTAAAAACCCGTATTCACTATGATAGTATTAATGGTTATATAGAAATCGAACCTTTAGAGCCTTATTCTCCAAATGAATCCTATATATTAACCGTAACTACTAACGTAAAATCTGCTAATGGTACGCCTTTAAAAAAGGAAGTTGAAATTCAGTTTAAAATATGATTAGGGTGTCATAAGTCATAGATCAGGTAAAGAAAGGAATAACAGTGTATATATAATCAGATGGCGCAGACCGTCCGAAGGGAAAGGCAAGCCCAGATGAATATATATACGCTGTTATTCATCATTTTAAATAAAACAGACTTATGACACCTTAAACATATATTATTGTTTTAACTATTATCTTGTAAGGATGTTACTAATGCAGGAATTACTTGTTTCTTTCTTGAAACAATTCCTTTTAAATATATAATTTCATCTGCGCTGTCCAGTTTAAATGCATTAACTGCCAGTTCTTTTGCTCCATTACCCTGATATAGCAATTCAGTTGAGTTTTCTAAGATATCTGTAAGCATAAAAAACAGCATTCCTACGCTATGATCTTGGATAGCTTTTTGCATATAGGGAATAAGTTTTTCTTTTATAGATTCTAATTCATTCTGACTCATGGAGTTAATCTGACCAACACCAAAGGTCAGGTCACCTGCTGTAAACTTTTTAAAATCCTGATAGAAAATTTCTTCTGGAGACTTTGAGCCAAGATTGCTACCTGCTGCAAACATTTCAGCAGCATACTCTTCTACATTGATATTTGCAATTTTAGCCAGCTCTTCTGCAGATATACGGTCCAATTCTGTACACGTCGGTGACCGATAAACCAAAGTATCTGATAAAATTGCAGAGCAAAGAAGCCCAGCAATTGGTGGATCCACTTCTATTTTATTTTCCAAATACATTTGATATACAATGGTTGCTGTACAGCCTAGTGGTTGATTTCTAAAGTAAACTGGGCTTATAGTTTCCATACTTCCTAATCTGTGATGGTCTATAATTTCCAGTATTTCTGCCTCTTCAATACCATCTACTGCCTGTGATTTTTCATTATGGTCAACTAAAATAATCTTCTTCCTTCTTGCGTCTAAAAGATTTCTTCTAGAAATCATTCCGGCAAACTTACCTTCTTTATCAAGTATAGGAAAATATCGATGTCGTTTCTTTGCCATTACATTACGCAAGTCATCAATATAATCTTCTGTTGAAAATGTAATTAAATCCTTTGTACTCATAAAATGACAAATTGGCATGCTCTGATTCATTAACCTAGCAACAGTAAAGGTATCAAATTTTGTACTAAGTATAGTACAATCGTTTTGCTGTGCCATTTGTATAATTGATTTTGATACTTTTGCTCCATCACAAACAATAATACATTTTGCTTTCATTTCAATTGCACTAAGTTGTGATTCATAGCGATTACCTAGAATCAGCAGATCCCCTTCTTCAATATAATCTTCCATAATATCGGGATTTGCTGCCGCAATTAATACTTTTCCCTCCGAATAAAAGGATTCCGGATCTCCAAGAATCATCTGCCCTTCTAAAGTTTCAATAATATTTTTATAGGAAGTATTAGCCGTGGCAATAATCCTGCTGTCATATACATCCATATAGGATTTGGCAATATCACCAATGGTAATTAATCCAATTAATTTATTATGTTGATTAATAATTGGCAGAGTAACTTCACCATTTTCTCTCATGGTAGCCCATGCTTTCTTAAGAGAAATTCCACCATCAACACCCTTTACTTTTCTAAACTCAATATCTTTCACTTGAGTTCTTACATCATTTAAGTAAGTTGGTGCAGGCACACCAAATCGATCTAACACAAAGCTGGTCTCCGGATTAATTTGTCCGGCTCTCATTGCTCTGTATTTATTACCTGTTATTTTTCGTTTTAATGCTGCATATGAAATTGCAGAGCATATAGAATCCGTATCGGGATTTATATGTCCAATTACAATTACTTCTGAGTCCATATTGTTCCTCCTTGTATCAACAGTTAAAATCATCAGGGATAATGTATAAAAAATCAGTTGATACAATCTCTCTTTCACCAATTACTTTTAATAACTCCTGCTGATATCTTTCATCTGCAGACTTCTTTACTAACTTTATAAAATTCATAACTTCCCTAAATTCACTATTCTTGTTCCCTGTTTCTGTTATGGAAATTATTTTTTCTCTCAACTTATCTGCAGAATCATTGGTTAGCAAATAGTTCTGTTCTTTAATATATGTTTCAGCAAATGTAAATAAATCACTTCTTGTATACTCCGGTAACTGTATGGAATATTGAAATAATTCTTTCAGATTTTTATTTTTCTCCATAAATTTAAACATGGAGACTGGGGTATCCTCAAGCACTACAAATATACGGCCGTTCAACTTATCTATAAGTTGTACTAGCTGTAATATTGCATTGGTATTTAGTGACGATGCGTCTTCTATTATAAGTGTACAATCCATTAGCTGATCCACTTTTTGCATAAGATCTAGCTGATTTATTCTATCACCTTTTATTTTAGCCACCTTTGAACTATTCATCCATCCGGCTTCCTGCATTATTTTAGATATTTTATTTGCCAGGGTGGTTTTACCAGTGCCTGCATTACCAGTTATAATTAAAAACTTATTTTTATTAAGTCCGCTATTTATGTCTGTGAAAGCCTTTTGTATATTATCTTTACACAATACATAATAATAGCCTAGCATTTTCTTGTAGTCAACCTCCACATTGTTAAAAATTTCAGTGAAGGAATCCTCAATTACAGATATTTCCT
>JAQSYR010000174.1 GCA_029256035.1 Anaerocolumna sp.
GCGTCTTTCACAGTTTCAAGTTGTGTAATAATAGCTTGTCTGCCAGGAGCAGTAGAAACAAATTTAACCGACGACTCGATTTTAGGAAGCATGGAACCGGTTTCAAAATATCCCTTGGCAATATAATCGTTGGCTTCTTCTATACTTATATTTCCTAAAGGTTGTTGATTTGATGTACCATAATGGATTGCGGCTTTTTCTACACCTGTTAAGAACATAAGTGTATCTGCATTAATTAATTCAGCAAGCAATTCGCTAGTGTAATCTTTCTCAATTACAGCACTGGCACCTTTTAAAATAGTGCCCTGTTCTAATACGGGAATACCACCGCCACCACCTGCAATAACGATCTGGTTAGAATCCAATAAAGCTTTTATTGCATCAATCTCATAAACTTCCTTAGGTTTTGGAGAAGCGATAATTCTTCTGTATCCCTTTCCTTCTTCAAAAATTACATAATTTCCTTTTTTCTTCTCTAATTCAGCTTCTTGTTCACTCATATATCTTCCAATTATTTTCGTTGGATTACTAAAAGCCTTATCAAAAGGATCAACACGAACCTGTGTTATTAAAGTGGATACAGGTTTAAAAATGCCCCGATTTAATAATTCAGTACGAATTACATTCTGTAAATCGTAGCCAATATATCCTTGGCTTAAGGCGCCACATACTGACATTGGTGCAACAGTATATTTAGGATCCAGTCGACTAAATTCTGTCATTGCAGTTTGAAACATACCTACTTGAGGTCCGTTACTGTGGGTAATTAAAATTTGATAATTTTCCTCTACTAAATCAGCGATAGCTTTTGCTGCTCTTTTAACTGCAGTTCGTTGCTCAGGAAAAGTTTCACCAAAAGCACTTCTTCCTAAAGCAACTACCAGTTTCTTCTTAGCCATAAAAAAATACCTCATTTCTAATAAATATTAAATTTAAAAAGAAAAGTTTTAAATTCATTATTAAAACAATTATGAATCATTATATAACAATCGGAATAAAAAATAAAGGCAAATATAATAGTAATAGCAATTATTAAAAGGGACTTGACAATAATGGTATAATTGTATACAATCAGACAGTATAAATATACATTAATTTGAATATTATATAAAAGAAATTATATAAAAGAAATTATATAAAAGAAATTATATAAAAGAAATTAAGAGACGAATTGATGATGAAAGTAGAAATGTCTTTATCAATCCCCATAATAATCTGCTGCAATTAGAAGAACACTTGTATCCATTAGTTGACGTAGCACAACCAAGGGTATTTCGAAATTTATTCCCTTATGACGATATTCCCAAAATAGCATTTAATGATCGAATTGTGCCTCACAACTTTCCGGATGAAATTTGGATTACTGATACCACATTTCGAGATGGACAGCAATCTAGAGCTCCTTATACAACGGAACAAATTGTAACCATTTATGATTATTTGCATCGTCTAGGAGGTCCCAATGGAATAATAAGACAAAGTGAATTTTTCTTGTATAGTAAAAAAGATAGAGATGCAGTTTATAAATGTATGGAGAGAGGATATGAATTCCCAGAGATAACTTCCTGGATACGTGCAAGCAAAAAAGATTTTCAATTGGTGAAAGATATTGGATTAAAAGAAACAGGTATTTTAGTAAGCTGTTCTGACTATCATATTTTTTATAAAATGAAAATGACACGAAGAGAAGCTTTAAATCATTATTTAAGTGTAGTTAGAGAATGTTTAGAAACAGGAGTTGCAGCACGTTGTCATCTTGAGGATATAACGAGATCTGATATTCACGGATTCGTAATACCATTCTGTCTTGAATTAATGAATTTAAGTGAAGAATATGGAATACCGGTAAAAATAAGAGCATGCGATACTATGGGCTATGGTGTTAATTTTCCAGGTGCAGTTATTCCAAGATCAGTTCAGGGTATTATATATGGTCTGACAACACATGCAGGAGTACCTTCTGCCATGTTAGAATGGCATGGACATAATGACTTTTATAAGGCGGTATCAAATTCAACAACAGCTTGGCTATATGGAGCTTCAGGAATTAACTGCTCTTTATTTGGGATTGGAGAAAGAACTGGAAATACGCCATTAGAAGCAATGGTATTTGAATATGCTCAGTTAAAAGGTACTTTAAATGGAATGGAAACAACAGTTATATCAGAGCTTGCTGATTACTTTACAAAGGTATTAGATTATGAAATTCCACCTAGAACTCCATTTGTCGGAAAGAACTTTAATGTTACAAGAGCAGGAATTCATGCAGATGGCCTCTTGAAAAATGAAGAAATATATAATATATTTGATACAGCGAAGTTTTTGAATCGTCCAGCCTTGGTATCTGTTTCCAATACCTCAGGTTTAGCAGGAATAGCACATTGGATAAACAGTTACTTTCAACTTAAGAGAAATGATGCTGTAGATAAAAGTCATCCTGTTGTTATAAAAGTTAAAGAATGGGTAGATAAGGAATATGAGGAAGGGCGTATTACTGTTATAACCGATGAAGAATTGATTGAGGTTATACAGAATATAAAAACAGAACTAAGTTTGAATACACCGTTTTAAGAGACGATTTAATTTACAAAAAACAAATGGAGGATATTTTATGTATACCGAAAATATTGAAAAGGCAAAAGAACAGTTTGGTAAGCTATTGGAAGAACAGTTAAAAAGAGTGGAAGTCATGAAAAATCAAGGTGACTTCTTAAATTATAAAGAACTAGATAAAATTATAATTGGTGTGTGTGGTGGCGACGGAATTGGTCCTGCCATAACCGGACAGGCACAAAGAGTCTTAGAGTTTTTATTATCCAAAGAAGTATCTTTAGGTAAAGTTGAATTTAGAACCATTGACGGTCTTACCATAGAAAGAAGAGCTGAAGAAAAAGCTGCAATTCCACCGGCAGTTCTAGAAGAATTAAAAGAATGTCATGTTATTCTGAAAGGACCAACAACAACTCCAAGAAAAGGTGATCCATGGCCAAACGTTGAAAGCGCCAATGTTGCCATGAGAAAAGAGCTGGATTTATTTGCTAATGTAAGACCGGTTCGTATACCAGAACAGGGAATTGATTGGACATTTTATAGAGAAAATACAGAGGGCGCCTATGCTGTTGGAAGTAAGGGGGTTCATGTAACCCAAGACCTGGGCGTTGATTTTACCGTAGTAACAACTCAGGGTACAGAACGAATTATCAGAGCGGCATTTGAATATGCGAAAGCAAATGGTAAAACCAGAGTAACTGCAGTTACAAAAGCTAATATTATAAAGACAACAGATGGCAAGTTCTTAGATATTTTTAAAGAAATATCTAATGAATATCCTGATATTATGGCAGATGACTGGTATATTGACATTATGACTGCAAAACTGGTAGATGAAAAAAGAAGAAGAGATTTCCAGGTATTAGTTCTGCCAAACTTATATGGTGATATTCTTACAGACGAAGCAGCAGAGTTTCAAGGTGGCGTTGGTACAGCAGGAAGTGCAAATATTGGTAAAAGATATGCAATGTTTGAAGCAATTCATGGTTCAGCACCTAGAATGGTCGAAGAGGGAAGAGATATTTATGCGGATCCTTGTAGTGTAATAAGAGCAGGAGCCATGCTATTATCTCACATCGGATATACACAGGAATCAGAAAAATTATATAAAGCACTTGATATTTGTACTATTACTGAGAAAAAGCTAGTAATCACAGGTAGAAATACTGGAGCCACCAGTGGAGAATTTGCTGATTATATTATGGAAACAATCGAAAAGATGTAGGAGGAGCATATAGTGAATGACTATGATGTTCAAAAAGATGCATCCGATAAATATTCTCTTCGGGGACGGGTGTTTAATAAAATTCGTGAAGATATCTTATCCGGCAAATATGCTCAGAGTGAAGAATTAAAAGAGAATACCATAGGCGTGGAACTTGGTGTCAGCCGAACCCCGGTCAGAGAGGCATTAAGACAATTAGAATTGGAAGGATTAGTTACTATTATTCCAAATAAGGGGGCCTATGTTACTGGAATTTCCGAAAAAGATATGCATGATATTTATATTATTCGCTCTTATTTAGAAGGATTATGTGCAAGATGGGCATGTGAACATATTACCCAGGCACAGATAGATGAACTAGAGGAAATTGTATACCTGACGGAATTTCATGCAAAGAAAGATCATCATGAGCAAATTGTAGAACTTGATAATAAGTTTCATGAAACTATTTATGAGGCTTCTCAAAGCAAGATTTTAAATCATGTACTATCTGATTTTCATCACTATGTACAAAGAATACGAAAGATTACTTTAGCTTCTGAATCTAGAGCTGTTAATTCTAACAAAGAACATAGTGCTATTTTAGATGCAATTAAAAACAGAAATGGTGACGAAGCTGAAAGATTAGCACATGAACATATTATGAATACAATAAAAAATATTACGGATCAGGGATTAAGTTTATATAGCTAACCAAAGACCCAATTTAATAA
>JAQSYR010000175.1 GCA_029256035.1 Anaerocolumna sp.
CTATTCCAACTCAACATAGTAATTTTCTTATTGGGAATTGCCATTGGCAGATTTCTCAATGTGTACCTATCCTGGAAACTCAGAATGGAAAACTTTGTATTATGCTCGGATAACATAAATAGTAGTGAGCAGCTAAAGTGGTTTAATGAGATTCTAAAACAATATCCAGTGATGGAATTCTTCAATGGCTTATTGTACCTTGTTGTCTTTCAAATAAATGGATGGTATTCAATCAGTCTTGTATATTGTTTCATGGCTTCAGCACTTATTATAATAAGCATTATGGATTATTGCACCTTTGTAATACCTTATGAACTAAATATATTTATTATGGTATTGGGGGTAATTCATCTTTTCCTAGATTATATCCATTGGAAAACATATGTAATGGGTTTTTTTGTTGTTAGTGTAATTTTATATTTGATTTATGTTATTACAAAAGGGACTGGAATTGGCGGCGGGGATATTAAACTTATGGCAGTCAGTGGCCTGTTACTTGGATGGGATAAAATCATTGTGGCATTTTTTGTGGGTTGTATTATTGGAGTTTTAGTTCATTTGTTAAGAATGGTAGTGAGTCATGTAAATCACAGATTTGCCTTAGGGCCCTATTTGTCAGGAGGAATTTTTATTGCAGCTTTATGGGGGAAAGAAATAATTGCATGGTATTATGCCTAAGGTTATTCCACAAATTTTTTGTAATAAAGATGCAATATGGACTCAGGTGTTATAATTTATAAACATCATAAATTTTTCATAGCACTAAATTTATGATGTTGGGGTCAAAAGTCATTTAAAACGTAAAGTTGTGAATAACTGCGTATATATTTTCAATAGCTTAAAATAATAATAACAATACCGATTGTTCTGTTTTCCGCCAAGGTGTATAATGGAATGTATACTTTAAATTGAAAATGAATTATTTTTTTACAGGAGGATATGAATTCATAATATGATAACTTTTCAGGAAATTAAAAAAAGTGAACAAATTAAAACGTATATAAAAAAAGCAGATGAATCCTTAGCAGCACTAGGATACACGGAACACAGCTTTGCCCATGTTGGAAAGGTAGCGGATGTAGCCAGGTATATCTTAACTACCTTAGGATACCCAGAGCATCAGATTGAACTGGCACAAATTGCAGGGTATATGCATGATATTGGTAATGTAATCAACAGGGTGGATCATGCCCAGAGTGGAGCCGTAATGGCTTTTCGTATCTTGGACAAAATGGGTGTTGAGGAAGAAGATATCTCAACAATTATTTCAGCCATTGGAAATCACGATGAAGAAACTGCATTCCCGGTAAATGAAGTTGCTGCCGCTTTAATACTTGCGGACAAAACGGATGTTCGCTACACCAGAGTGCGCAACAGAGATTTGGCAAGTTTTGATATTCATGATCGGGTTAATTATTCAGTAAAAGAAGCTAAAACCCTTATTAATGAGGAAAAAACCGGTATTACCTTACAGCTGACCATTGACACAGAAGTATGTGCTGTTATGGATTATTTTGAAATATTCTTAACTCGAATGTTATTATGTAAAAAGGCAGCAGAGAAATTAAAGTTAAAGTTCCATTTAGAAATTAATGGACAAAAAGCTTTATAATGGGGGAACTATGGAAATCGAAAAAAAATATAAAATTAAAAAGATTCCGGAAAACCTAAATCAATATAAGAAAAAAGAAATTGAACAGGGCTATTTAAATACGAAAGATCCGGTGCTTCGAATCAGAAAAAGTAATGATAACTATATCTTAACCTATAAATCAAGATTGGGAATGACAGAGAATCCAGAAGATGTAGCACTAACCTGTGAAGAGGTAGAGATGCCACTGAGTAAAGAATCTTATGAGCATTTAAAAGAAAAAGTGGACCAGGATATGATAAGTAAAACACGATATCTAATTCCATTAGTAGATGATTTAGTAGCTGAGCTTGATGTTTTTCATGGGAATTTAGAAGGACTTGTATTCGTTGAAGTAGAGTTTAAAGACGAAGAGGAAGCAACTAGATTTTGTGCACCGGATTGGTTTGGGGAAGATGTAACCTTTTACCATCGGTATAAGAATAATTATTTGGCATCCCTTTCTTCTTTAGAGGAGTTTATACAAGATTCAAATAATTAAGACTCTTGTGCTGATATTTTGTCAATTTAGTAACTGTTTTCGACTAAATTGACATCCATCTGCACCAGAGTCTTAAATTATACATTATAGAAGTTTAACATTATAATTTAACAATTATAAATTATTCGTATTTCTTGTTTCTAAAAGTTTAAATTTAATAACTGCTTTAAATAAATCTCCATCAAGTACAATATCAAAGATAGCATCCTGCAGGGAGGCAAGACTTTGTGCAATGGATAAACCAAGTCCGCTGCCCTCTGTATTTCTTGAGGAATCACCACGAACAAACCGTTCCAATAATTCTTCTGAGGTAATATTTAATTTGTTTTTCGAAATGTTCTTAACAGAAACAGTAACCCAGGCAGCATCTGTTACTATATCTACGTAAACACGGGTTCCTTCTAATGCATACTTATTTACATTAGAGAAAATATTCTCAATAATACGATAAGTACTTCTTCCATCCGCTTTGATATATACAGGTTCACTGGGGAAAGTAACAATAGTATCAAGCTTATGATTAATGAATCGGTCTTCAAATTCACCCATTGCCTGCTTTGCCAATTCAACTATATTTAAGCTCTCCAAATGAAGTGTTACATTACCAGAGGATGCTTTAGAAACTTCTACTAAGTCTTCAATCAGTGTTTTAAGCCTCCAGGATTTAGAGGATATTACGTCTAAATAACCAATAGCTTTCTCGTTCTTTAGATCTTCTTTTCTTAATAAATCAATGTAATTAATAATGGATGTTAAAGGTGTTTTAATATCATGAGATACATTGGTTATAAGTTCAGTTTTTAATCTTTCACTTTTTAATTTCTCTTCCACGGCAAGAGAAAGTCCATCCCCGATTCGATTCACATAGTTTCCTAGTGTTTTTGCAGGAACACACATGCCATGTACCGGAATCTTATGAGCAAAATCACCTTCTGTCAGTTTCTTAGTCTCTTCATTTAACTTATTATAGTCAATAGCAGCCTTTAGGAGTTTTATTAAAAAACTCACTTGCCTTTAATCTTCGAACCAGACTTAGGAAACCAAACATTGCAAGTGGGTATACAAGTATAAAAAATACAGTTAATCCATAAGTGACTGACAATTTAAGACTGTCAGAAATAAAACGTTTTATATAGATTCCAAAATAAATGGTAACGGATAGAATTCCAACAGTTATTAAGAAACCTACTTCTGTAAATAACTGATCAAATTTTGATAAGTAAATTCCATTTACTCCTTTTTTATATCCACTTGTAGTTATTGCAACAAGTAAGAACAGTACAAGGAAAAGAAAAGCCAAAGGAATTTGGGATATAGATTCTTTATAGGAGCTATAAAGTCTCTGATATGAGGTATACATGGTGCCAAATTCATCTTTCACATTGGGAAATCCTACTTCAATACTTGTACAAATCAGATATTCGTCCCTGCTGTCACTGGAAGTATTGGATATTTGCCCTGTAATATAATCAATAACCCATTGAAGATTTTCATCACTTAAAAACTGGTAATTTCTATTTACATTAGTTGCATAACGTTCTGTGTCCGTATTAATAATCAGATACCCAGGATTTTTTTCAACTTTATTCATATAAACATCCATGGCATCTAAAATATCTTCCTGACCTTCAACAGAGGCGGCAAAGGACTCTAAACTTGGAGAATAATATTTCGCACCGGTAGATAAATTAACTACATAATAGACAAAATTGGTATTAGCATTATTTAAAATAGCATTGTAGTAATCAAAGTCTTCCTGCTCGGAGGCAGCTTCTGGAGTCTTTGGTTTTTCTACCTCTTTCTCAAACAGTTTTTTAAGATTGATATTATTTGCATTATAAGAAACACTACCTGTATAGCCTCTTTCACGGTAGTCAACATATACGGCAACACGTTCTACATATTTTAAATATTTACTCTGAAAGTCTGAGGTTTCTAAAAAAGAATTGGTACTAACGGAATAGGAATCCAAATATTTTAGGGTGTGATAGGTTCCTACAAATACAATCAAACATGAAATAAACAATATGATATGTACCATTATTTTTAATGGCAGTGAACCCTTTATTTTGTTCATTAGGAAATGTCCTTTCTTTAATATTTCTCAATTTTATAGCCGATTCCCCAGGCCACTTTCAGATACTTTGGCTCTTTTGGATTAATTTCAATTTTTTCTCTGATATGCCTGATATGAACAGCAACAATATTATCAGCACCAAAGGATGGTTCATTCCAGATTAATTCATAGATTTCGTTAATAGAGAATACTTTTCCTTTATTTTTTACTAATAATTTCAGGAGATTATATTCAATGGGGGTAAGCTTAATTAGTTCATCGTCTACATAAACTTCTTTTCTGTCATCATTTACAACAAGTCCACCGCTAGAATAAATATTTTCTTCCTCTGTAACAATACTTCCTAGTTTGGTGTAACGGCGCAATGTTGATTTTACCCTTGCAATGAGCTCTAAAGGATTAAATGGTTTGGTAATATAATCATCACCACCTACGTTTAGCCCAAGTATTTTATCATTATCTTCTGATTTGGCTGTTAGAAAAATAATAGGTAGTGTAATGTTTTGTTCTCTTAATTTCATGGTAGTGCGAATACCGTCCATTTCCGGCATCATAATGTCCATAAGTGCCAGATGTACCTCATTATTATTAATTATCTGGATGGCTTCTTTTCCATTATATGCCTTAAAGATAGTGTATCCTTCACCGCTTAAATATATTTCTATTGCATCTACAATATCTTTGTCATCATCGCATACTAAAATGGTATACATAATATGTTACCTCCCAAATTAACTGTATTTTATGGCAAAAATGCCAGATCTTATTTTATCAATATATAGCAGTATTATATACTATTTTAGTAATTAAAAAAATAAGCAATTTCAGTTTAACATATAAATGTTAATAATACCGTTATAAAAACTTAAGATATTATGAAAAATACTAGATTTTTTAATCATATTATTCTATAATGGAGAAAGTTATGGTAGACGACGTTATATATTAACAGATTATAGTTTATGGAGGAATACATATGTACAAGATAATGAAGAAAGAACTATTGGCGCCGAATATTTATCTTATGGATATCCATGCTCCAAGAGTTGCAAAATCCTGCTATCCGGGCCAATTTGTTATAATTAAAATAGATGAAAAAGGGGAGAGAATACCTCTTACCATATGCGATTATGATAGGGAAGCAGGAACGGTTACTATTGTATTTCAAACCGTAGGTTTTTCTACAAAGAAAATGGCAGAATATGAAGTTGGAGAAAGTTACCGCGACTTTATCGGGCCCTTAGGTGTTAAATCAGAGTTAGTGGAGGAAGCAGCTGAGGAACTGGCCAAGAAGAAGATTTTATTTGTTGCCGGTGGTGTTGGTACAGCACCTGTATACCCTCAGGTTAAGTGGATGAAAGAACAGGGGTATGATGTTGATTGTATCATAGGAGCCAGAAATAAAGACTTAATCATTCTGGAAGACGCTATGAATTGACAAAGGAACTTGGAATACCTACAGTCGTAAGTATGAATCCAATTATGGTAGATGGAACTGGTATGTGTGGTGGATGCAGATTAACCGTTGGAAATGAAGTGAAGTTTGCATGTGTTGACGGACCAGAATTTGATGGTCATTTAGTTGATTTTGATGAATCCATTAAGAGACAGCAAATGTACAAAACTGCAGAGGGAAGAGCCTTATTAAAAGAAAAAGAAGGCGCAACCCATAAAAATGGTGGCTGTGGCTGCAGTGACAACGCATAAATACAGATTGGAGAAAGTTATGGACGTATTAAAAAGAGTACCTGTAAGTGAGCAGGATCCTAAGGAAAGAGCAACAAATTTTAAAGAAGTATGTTTAGGGTATACTTTAGAAGAAGCAAAAGAGGAAGCAAGCAGATGCATCAAATGTAAAAATGCAAAATGTATTACAGGATGCCCTGTTTCCATAGATATTCCAGGATTTATTATGCAAGTTGAAGAAGGTAATTTAGAAGAAGCAGCCAAGGTAATTAGCAAGTATTCTGCATTACCTGCGGTTTGCGGAAGAGTTTGTCCTCAGGAAACACAATGCGAGGAGAGATGTATTCGAGGTATTAAAGGAGAACCAGTATCTATCGGTAAATTAGAACGTTTTGTTGGAGACTGGGCAAGAGAGCATAATATTAAACCAGAAGCGCCAAAGTCAACTAATGGTAAGAAAGTGGCCGTAATCGGTGCCGGTCCTGCAGGACTTACCTGTGCAGGAGATCTTGCAAAGCTGGGATATGATGTGACAATATTTGAAGCATTACATGAACCTGGAGGAGTATTAGTTTATGGTATTCCAGAGTTTCGTCTACCAAAAGAAACTGTAGTGAAATCAGAAATTGACAATGTACTTGCTTTAGGCGTTAAATTAGAGACAAATGTACTAATAGGTAAATCTGTTACTATCGATGAGCTAATGGAAGAAGAAGGATTTGATGCAGTATTTATCGGTTCTGGCGCAGGACTTCCTAACTTTATGGGTATCCCAGGTGAGAATGCTAACGGTGTATTTTCAGCCAATGAATATTTAACCAGAAGTAATTTAATGAAAGCTTTTGACAGTAGTTATGATACTCCAATTGCAGCAGGAACAAAAGTTGCCGTTGTAGGTGGTGGTAATGTAGCCATGGATGCTGCAAGAACCGCATTAAGACTGGGAGCTACAGTTTATATTGTTTATCGTAGAAGTGAAGCTGAACTTCCTGCCAGAGTGGAAGAAGTTCACCATGCCAAAGAAGAAGGAATTATATTTAAACTTCTTACCAATCCCAAAGAAATACTTGTAGATGATAATGGTTGGGTAAAAGGAATGACTTGTGTTCAAATGGAACTTGGAGAGCCGGATGCTTCTGGAAGACGCAGACCAATAGAGAAACAAGGATCTGAGTTTGAACTTGAACTAGATACCGTAATTATGGCACTAGGAACCAGTCCAAACCCTGTTATTGCTTCTACAACCAAAGGACTAGAAACTAATAAACATAAATGTGTTATTGCAGATGAAGAGACCGGAAAAACTTCAAAAGAAGGTGTATTTGCCGGTGGAGACGTTGTATCTGGTGCAGCAACTGTAATACTTGCAATGGGGGCAGGTAAGGCAGCAGCAAAAGGTATTGATGAATATCTGCAAAATAAATAATGATAATACAGCTTTATACGCAATTATCATTTCATATGTTCTTTTGAGAACGGAATATTTGGGGTGCGATATATGCAAACATTTACGTACACAAACCAGGAATATATTATAAATCAGACCATAGGTAACGTTTTGTTACTTACTTTCTTTCTGTTTATAATTTTAAGTATAGTACTTTTTCTTATGTACATAATTAAAAGTAAAAGCGAAAAATTCGTGAACCAGTCAAACATACAATTGTTAGAAGATAATAAAAACATAAAACAGTCATTGGAAGATATTACAACTGCAAAGGAACAATTAGTAGGAAAGTATGAGGAACTTAAGCAGAATCATGAAAAGATTAAAAAGTTAGCTTATACCGATAATCTTACAGAATTACCTAATCGTTTGTCATTTACTGAAATGTTAGACAGTGTTATGCTAACCATCAGAAATGAAGAAATTATAGCAGTAATGGATATTGATTTAGATAACTTTAAGCATATCAATGATACATTAGGGCATTCTTATGGGGATGAACTATTAATCGATGTGACTCACCGCTTAAAGCAGGCTATGGATGAAAATGATTTTCTTGCACGTATCGGTGATGATGAATTTATGATTCTGACCCAGAATATTAATGATTTAGGTGAGTATGAATCTAAAATTAAAAAACTGCAAAGGATTTTTAGTTATCCTTTCGTGCTGGCAATGAAAGAGTATTTTATTACCATAAGTATTGGTATTGCATTTGCCCCTAAGGATGGAAAGACAACCCAGGTTTTGATTAAGAATGTGGATGCCGCTATGTATGCCGCAAAGGATAATGGTAGAAATACATACTTTTATTTTAATGAAACCATTAATGAACGATTAATGGGCAAGATACAGACACAATCAGAATTAAGGAGAGCAATCGAAAACAAGGAATTTGTTATCTATTACCAACCACAGGTTGATTTACTGGCTAACAAGGTAACTGGTTTTGAGGCATTAATTCGTTGGAACCATCCAAGTAAAGGGATGCTTCTTCCAAAAGATTTTATTGGTGTATCGGAAGAAACTGGTCTAATAGTTCCAATTGGAAGATGGGTACTAAGTGAAGCTTGCAAACAATTAAAAGAGTGGGAAGAAGCAGGACATAAAGGACTTGTTATGGCAGTGAATATATCTTCCCGCCAATTTAAGGACCAGGAATTTATAACTATGGTTCAGGAAGTACTTGAAGAAAATGGTACTAATCCCAATCAAATTGAACTTGAGATAACGGAAAACATAGCTTTAAATGATTTGAAATATTCCATAGCCACCATTGAAAAACTCAAAGAAACCGGTGTATTATTTTCATTAGATGATTTTGGAACCGGATATACTTCCATAAGTTACTTGAAACATTTACCAGTAGATAATATAAAAATTGATAAAAGCTTCCTAGATACCATGTTAGATAATGCTTATGAACAAAAAATTGTACAGTCAATTATTTCACTTGCCCATACTCTAAAACTGGATGTTATTGCAGAAGGGGTAGAAATTAATGACCAGGAGCAATTTCTTAAGAATTCGTCTTGCAATAAGGCCCAAGGGTATTTATATAGTGAACCTGTTTCTAAGGAAGTTGCAGGATTAATATTAGAAGGAACCTGGCTAAAATAATAGTAAGAGCTGTTGCAAAGATAAGAATTATGCAGCAGCTTTTAATTTTATAGGTTTA
>JAQSYR010000176.1 GCA_029256035.1 Anaerocolumna sp.
GGCTTGTGGGGGTTAGCTTCCGGAATCTTTATGATTATACCCTCATCAGCAGGAGTATTGGGCATGATTTTTTCTTTACTGTCCCTCATTCCTTGGGTAGTATTCATATTACTACTAATGATAAATTTTAGAAAATTCGCTGGCACACTTCAATTTAACTGGGACGTATAATCCGATACTGACCACAACAGCACTAGAAGGTTCATCCTTACGGAATGTTATCTATAAAATATCAAAAAAACGGGTCGAAAATCCACCTTTTCAACCCGTTTTTTGCCGATTATTTACTTTAACTACTTTGTAATAATGTTGATTTTAATTTACTTATAGATGCCAATAATACCAAAATTATAGATTTTGTTAAAATTAGGATTGTCTGAGATAAAATGAATAAATACTGGCGTATTGTCAAGATTTGGTTCCTTATCGAACAAGAATCTGTCACCCTGGCGTAAGGCTTGAAGTGCAGTAGGCATTTCGTTATAGAAAATCTTATTTCTTATGGAAGCATTTCCTGGTACACCATTACCATCAACGATTACTGAGCCAATTAAAGCAAGCCCTTCTTTGCCTTGCTCCCAGGCAACCCTTACCTCATCACGCATACTTGTAATTTGATCTTCAGCATAATTTTGGGCCACAAACACAAAAAGCTCCGCGGTTGTATCCGAATGGGTAATCGTATATTTTCTGCCTATTACAGGCTCATAAGGTATCATTCTATCCCTATATTGTACAAATACTTTTTGAGGATTAAGTTCTCTCATGATACAATTCCTATTTATATAATCAGTATATTCTATTCAGAAATAGTGGCATCAATCACATAAAACCTTAAATTTTGGTATACAGATTTGACGAAATGAAAAGTTGTTATTTACCAGTAGCTCTTTCTTTTATTGTAACATTGACCTTATCTCCAGGTTGTTTACCTATTTTTGCCCTTATATCTTTTCTGATTCCTATAATATGACATGGCGTTTTCATTTTCACAAGACTGCCTTCATATGGTTCACCGTCGAAGGTGGCGTTCACCGCTACTCTACCTTTTCCAAACTCAGCCCTAACATCAAAGGGTATTTCTATATATGCGCCGTCAATATCAGGTACTTTCTTGATGTCTGCTTCAAATTCATAGACTTTACTGTTTATAATAAATGCACCTCCTCTCACTATTCATATATTGTATTGGTCGTTCCAATATTTATTCCACATACCTAAGCAAAGATAATCTTTGACTTCTTTTCTTTTTGCCTGACTGATAGGTAATTGTACCCCATTAGTCATAATAACTTCATCATATTTAAATAGAGTAGTATGTATATAATTAACAATATATGATCTATGTATTTTTATAAATTGGTACTTTGCAACCGTTTCATAGACGTCTTGGATTTTTCCATAAAAATTATCTTCATTATTTAGAGTCACAATTTTTATTTCTTTATCATTACTTTCAAAATAAATAATATCTCATAACCGTCTTTACCTGAAATATAAACGATATCAGTCTTATGATCCTGGAGTGTTCTACGTATCTTTTTTCCAACTTCAATTCCACTCATTAATTTCATTTCAATATCTAAATATATTAAATCAAACACATGCTCTTCCTCAATAAATTTGCACATTTCTTCTCCTGAGGAAAATACTTCAATATCAATCTCTAAATAATTGAGTTTTGCATATTTTAATAATATGTTTTCAACCTGCGAACTTATAGTATACTCATCATCACAAATTCCTATTCTAAACATTTACTATTCCCCTCCTTAGTAAAATACTTAAGACAACTCAATTATATCATATTTACATATCATGGTAATAGCAAATTATAAAATTCATATTTATTGATTTCTGTTTTCTCTTGTTTATGAATAAAATCTGTATGCAAGAATTCTATCCAAGAAGCATCTTTATATTTAATTAATTTTACAAAGAAAAAGTGAGAAACAACTATTATTGCCTCTCACTTTTTACTATTCTATTTTATAATAAAATACTTCCAGCCAATATCCAATTGAAAAAAAGTTTCCCATAGGCACTAAGGATTACCTAATCTCATCACCCAGGCGATCATAAAATATGTATCGCACTTCAGATGCTTTGGTTGGAAATTCAACCACTGTCATGGAAGGTGACGTTGTAATATTATGATAGGTTGGTTTTCCATCATTTACGGACATCTCTATTTTTGACAATTCAGCATTCATACTAAGTACAATCATGTAATTCTTTAATTCTAACTTTTCATTATACAAATCCATGTATTGCACATAAATATCCAAGCCTCTTTTTATTAGCTTTTCATACTTATCCAATCTAATTAATTTATATCGTGATTCTTTGTCTTGTTCTAATACCGCAAAAGCACATTTTCCGTTTTCTACAATAGTAAAACCTATAATTTTATAATTGAATATTTCATATGTTTCAAAAATTTCAATCTGGATATTCTCTTCGTATTGTTTTGATAAGGACTTTTCAATAAGCTCAGGTATATCAGTCCTAGAATTAAATGAGTAGATAACAATTACAGATATAACCGCTATAACAAATATAGAGAGTATAATTGGCAGCAAATTCCTTTTAATCATTTTATACCTCCGAAATAAAATTTCATGCATGCATTGGATGAAGAATTATGTTTTAATAGTTTAACATAGATTACCACATTATTACATACTAGTAAAGAGGTCATAAAACGACCTCTTTACTGAATTTTTATTTCTTACTGAATTTTTATTTTATTTTTTACTAGTTAATTCCTACATATACATTATGATCACAATAAAGTGGAAATACTTCCATAGTTCCTGCGTTAATAATATCTACATGAAATCTTGATTTCATCAGCTGTGATGAACGTGTAGCATTTCCATAATCTCTTAATGCTGACCGAACTTCAAAGTAATGTCCTTCTTGTGTAAGTTTAAAATCACTATCCATTTCTGTATTAATATTACGGGTATAATTACCACTTGCATTCTCATAGGAAGTATATGTATCATCTATATCCACATAGCCTTTATAAGAAAACGAGATTGGGAAACTATAGGAAAGACTTAAAACACCATAATTTACACCAATACTTGCAGAAAGTTCACCACCCCATCCATTGTTCTGTACATTACCATCTATTTTTGTACTCTTCCATGCAGTATATGGTATAGATGCTTGATCTATAGTTAATGCATCTACATGTAAATAGGATTGAGAATCGGAATTAAGATTTGTGTTAACGCTGTATCTGGAAGTCTTATCATAAACTGTTAATCTGAAATATTGATATGCTTCCTGTCCAACTGGTACATCACTGTAATCAATACTTGTCCTCCATCTTATAGTATGCGTATTCTCCTCTCCCATATGGAAAAAAGTTTTTGTGCAAACCCAATATTTTGTACTAGTTAAAGCCATTGGTGCAATAACGCTATTATCCTCTCCAAAATAAGAATCTATTGGTTCAAACTCCCTCGCAGTCCAAGCACCTAACAAGGAATTTTCAGGAAGACTATTGATAAATTGATCATTAAATGAGTCATTGAAATCAAATGTTTCCAATAGTACATAATTTCTAGAATCATTTTCTTTAAGATAAATCTTTAATATATTCGTAGATTTAGAATTATATTTCTCTTTATATTTCGTAAAGTACATGGAAGAATCTTCCATATTTTCTTCATAAGAGAAATTTACAACAGAATACTTAGGGTCAGAAGATTGGCCTTCAAAGAATACTGCCTTACTATTTTGACTTCTCCCAGCAGGAATACCTGTTAAGGTAACTTCATTTCCATTGATATCCGTAGTAACAACAATAGAATTATCTGGGTACGTAGTTATTTTAAGTTTTGTATCTGCTTTTATATTCTTATCACCATCGACTACATCATTGTTTAAATTTGTACCTGTTGCATTTACATCCTCAACATATGCAACCTTACCAAAAATAACTTGATGATCTGTTTTTTCAACATCAACACTAGATGCAGATACCATTTGACCCATAGATGCAAATATACATACTATTAATACACAAGATATAATTTTCTTTTTCATGTTAACCTCCCTATAAAATATTCTTTTTCATTTTCCCTAACATCAGCAAACTACACTTTGTTATATCATATTAAAGATATAACCTATTGTTATTACAGTTAACAATACTTCGTTGTTAAACTCTTTAAGTTCTTCAAATATCCAATTCCTCCTTTCTGTTTCTTAAGTATAGCAGTTTTAATTTTTTGTGCGGTCATTTGCCGTGAACTATATATATTTTTGCCGTGAACAAAGATTTTTGTCATTTCCATGCCCTCTGTCGCAGAATTCTACAGCAAAACGCACCCATCAGAAATATCCCTAACGAGTGCGTCCTACCATCACCTATTCACTTTTACTTCATCTTATATAGCAAACAGCACGTCACACTAATGGAAATGAGTGTTGCAACATAGCCCTGCCCTCTCCAACTAAGCCTTTTCAATTGGCAGCCATAACTCGCAATAACTTTCTGCAATATCCTCTTCACAAGGAGGAGCATACATTTCAATATTATAGTTTCCACCAAGCCTATAGTCCTTACAGTTTGGCAACCATTCCTTCCACATCATCGTATTGGTATCCTGCAAATTCTTC
>JAQSYR010000177.1 GCA_029256035.1 Anaerocolumna sp.
AGTAAGATGTTGTGAGATGGGATGGTCCTCTGATATATGGCTCATAGAGCTTAGATTTGTAATAAGACAAGTCTGTAAAATGAAGTATTAAGAACATCTAAATATTAAGGAGGTCACAAAATGAATAATATTATTAAAAACATTGAAGCTGCTCAGCTCAAAGAAAACATTTCTAAATTTAATGTAGGTGATACTGTTAAAGTATATGCTAAAGTTAAAGAAGGTAACCGTGAAAGAACTCAGATTTTTGAAGGTACAGTACTTAAGAGACAGAATGGTGGAGCAAGAGAAACATTTACAGTTAGAAAATCTTCTAATGGTATTGGTGTTGAGAAAACTTGGCCATTACACTCTCCAATTGTAGAAAAAATCGAAGTTGTAAGATTTGGTAAAGTTAGAAGAGCTAAGTTGAATTATTTACGTAATAGAGTAGGTAAGAAGGCTAAAGTTAAAGAAGCAATCAAATAATTATTTATAATAATATTTATGAGAGGAGTCTGTCTCAAAACTCATAGTTTTTATTACTTGTCTTACGAAGAACAAGTGTTGGAAACCTAAAGTTTTGTAGCAGACTCTTTTTCACAATTATATTTTTAGGACTTAAGGAGACCATTTTAGTTATCTGAAAGGAGGCAGAAATGAATCTATATTTTGAAGAAGAGAACAAAAAATTTAGTGTGAAAAAAATTATAAAAGAAGTAATTATATGGGTAATTGAAATTGCAATGGTAATACTGCTTGGTTATTTGACAGTAAACTATACAGTAGAAAGAACAACAATGATTGGAGAGTCTATGAATCCTGCATTACAGGATGGAGATAAAATTCTAATTAATAAAGTTTCTTACCAATTCACGGAGCCCAATAGATTTGATGTCATCGTATTCAAACAATCTGGGTCTGAACATAGTTATTATAATATAAAGAGAGTCATAGGACTTCCCGGAGAAACTGTGCAAATTGCTAATGGTAAACTGTATATAGATGGAGAACAATTAAACGAACCCCTATTAACTGATACTATCAATATTTATGGGTTAGCAGCAGAAGAAATTCAATTAGATGAGAATGAATATTTTGTGTTGGGAGATAATCGAAATAGTAGTGAAGATAGTAGGTTTGCCAATGTAGGTAATATTCTTGCCGATGATATCATTGGTAAAGCCTGGATACGTATGAATAATTTTAACTTTATTGATAAATTAAACCAAAACTAAGGAGGTAGAATAAATTGCATTTTCAATGGTACCCGGGTCATATGACGAAAGCTAGACGTATGATGCAGGAAGATATGAAACTTATAGACGTGGTAATTGAGCTGGTAGATGCCAGAATACCTTATAGCAGCAAGAATCCGGATATAGATGAATTGGCTAAAAATAAAACAAGAGTCATTTTACTAAATAAATATGATTTAGCGGATAAAAGATATACAGAGTTATGGAAACATTACTTTGAGAAAAAAGGATACTTTGTTACTTTAGTAAATTCAAAAAATGGCAATGGTGTAAAACAAGTAAATGAAGTGGTTCAAAAGGCATGCCAGGAAAAGATAGAAAGAGACAGAAAGAAGGGTATTTTAAACCGTCCAATTCGTGCAATGGTAGTTGGAATACCTAACGTTGGAAAATCTACCTTTATTAATAGTTTTGCAGGCAAGGCAAGTACAAAAACAGGAAATAAACCTGGAGTGACCAAGGGAAAACAATGGATTCGATTAAATAAAAATATTGAACTATTAGATACACCAGGAATATTATGGCCCAAGTTTGAAGATCAAGCAGTAGGATTAAGACTGGCTATGATAGGGTCCATTCGTGAAGAAATCTTAAATATACAAGAACTTGCTTTCGAATTAATTAAATATTTAGTACAAAATTATAAAGGTAATTTATCAACCAGATACCAAATTGATGAGACCATGGATGTCTTAGTGAATATGAATTTAATAGCGGAAAAGAGAGCTTGTAGAATGAAAGGCGGAGAGCTTGATTTGGAAAAAGCTGCAGGTTTTATTGTGGATGACTTTCGAAGTGGAAAATTAGGCAATATTACGTTGGAATTTCCCAATCAAGAGGAGCCACAGGGCGTGTAAGGAAACTTTTCCACCAAGAGGAGCCACAGGGCGTGTAAGGAGCAATTGCATGGATAAAAAAATTAATGAGATAAAGATTGAATTTGAAGTAACTCCCCTGGAACAATTAGATGAAATTTTAGATAAATATAGAAACGATGCAAGAACCGGAGTTAAAAAAATAATCAAGAAGTACGAAAGTGAAAAAGTTAAACTTCAAGAAGAAAAAATACGTACTGAAAATATGAAAATATATGAAACCAAATATAAGGAATATTCCTATATCTGTGGAATCGATGAAGTAGGAAGAGGGCCCCTTGCCGGGCCGGTTGTGGCCAGCGCTGTTATTTTACCAAAAGACTGCTCAATTTTATATATTAATGATTCAAAACAGTTAACAGAGAAAAAAAGAGAAGAGTTATTTGATCAGATTATGGAGCAGGCAATTGCAGTTGGAGTGGGGAGTATTCCTCCAGGGAAAATTGATGAAATTAATATATTACAAGCCACCTATGAAGCAATGCGACAGGCTATTAGTAACCTTAATGTTACACCAGATTTATTGCTAAATGACGCAGTCACAATACCAGGTATTGCCATAAAACAGGTTCCTATTATAAAAGGAGACGAAAAGAGTATATCTATTGCAGCGGCTAGTATTATAGCCAAAGTTACACGTGACAGGCTAATGACTGCATATGATAAGATATTTCCCCAATATGGATTTGCAGGCAATAAGGGATATGGCTCCAAAGAACATATAGAAGCTTTAAAGAAATTTGGCCCATCACCAATACACCGAAATAGCTTTATTAATAATTTTATATAATTATAGGGAGAATCAATGGGTGATAAATTTACAAAAGAAAATGAAAAAATAAATATTGCAGCTAAAAGTAAATCTGCCATTGCTCTATCTTATCATCCAGATGAGCCTGCTCCCCAGATTATTGCTTCGGGAAAAGGATATGTTGCAGAAAAGATGCTTCAAGTTGCTAAAGAGAACCAAATTCCCGTACATAAAGATGAAAAATTAGCGGGAACATTATCTAAATTAACCATTGGTGATTATATTCCACCTGAATTATATGAAATTGTCTCGGAAATTTTAGTTTTTGTGGATGATATGGATCGGATAAAAAATAAATTGCAGAGGAATAACATGCCAGGGGAAGGAAATGTATAACAAACGTGAAATAGGTTCTCAATATGAACAAAGGGCAGTTAACTACATAACGGAACAAGGTTATCAGGTAATTGAAACAAATTTCAGGTGCAGAAGTGGTGAAATTGATATTATTGCAAAAGATAA
>JAQSYR010000178.1 GCA_029256035.1 Anaerocolumna sp.
ATCCAAATCGGTGAACAATTTGAATGTTATGCATACACTACTATTGCTTACGGCAGGCTTGCAGCTATTTATCTTAGGGAGGGGAACCTTAGTAAAGCTTCAGAGAATACGAGACGCTTTTTGATGCTTTCTGAGCAGTATAATCACCGTTATTACATTCGTTTTAAACCTCTCTTCGCCTCTGTCCTGAAATTTGCTGCAGAATCTGGAGTCTCAGTAGAATTTACCAAAGATATGATGTCCTATGGTGGCTATACAACTGAACGTGTTTTTATACACACTATGGGAAGTTTCTACATTGCGTCGGTTTTCGAAAGAGAAAAACCTGTTAAGATACGAACCCAAAAAGCTCGTGAACTTTTGGCCTATCTTCTTTTGCATCGTAATGGAGTTACAAGGGAACAAATTTTTTCGGATTTATGGGAAGATAGTGAAGCCGATATAACCAGGTTGTTTCATACTCGTCGTGGTGAAATACGGAGAGCCTTTGAGAGCCTGGGGTCTAAAAATCCAATTCTTCACGAAAAGGGTGTATACCGGCTGAATATGGAGGAAATTATATGTGATTATGATATATTCCGACAAGCAGCAGATGAATTCCGACAGCATTCAGAATCCGAAAAGGCTAAGAAGGTTGTAACTTGCTACACAGGACGCTACCTTGACAACCTGGAAGCTCTTTGGGCTGAAAGTACCAGGCTTTCCTTGGAAGATATGTTTCTAGAAGCAGCCGAAGCACTGATGGAATACTATCGAAACACAGGAGAGAGAAGCAAAGCCATCGAACTGCTCCGGCGCACAGCTTCTAGTTATTATGGCCATCGGTATGAAATCGAATAGAAGGATTGTCTTTTGTTCACTTCGTCTTATATTAAGGTAATACTTAAAAATCCATAATCAAATAACTATCAAAAAAAAACCGACTGACCTTACTATAATGTCAGTTGGTTTTTCTCGACTTGTTCAAATTAGTGATTTGTTGCTTAATCATCAACTATTACCACTATTTTCCCATTCACAGTTCCTGAATCTAATGCCTCGCAGGCTTTACTTATCTGGTCAAATCCTGTCAGATAAACACCGTTTGGGATATCTTTAATTGGATCAAATCCATTTAATGTATATACACCGCCAAGAATACCCGTATGGCATACAATACCACCCTTCAAGGCGAGGAGAAGGGAATCCTTTATTGTTTTTGCACCTACTAATTCCAATACTTTTGTGACTCCTTCTGTCTTTCCTTTTAGGAAGCCATCATCAATCAACATCTCATCTGCTCCTGTATCTCTTAACAGCCTCATCTTGCTTTCCTTATGAGTAGTTGCAACCACCCTGCATCCCAATGCCTTTCCAATCTGAATGGCTGCATAACCAAGAGCACAGGTTGCACCTCTTACTAGAAGTGTATCTGTAGATTGCAAATTAAGACATTCAAATAAAGACCCCCAGGCTGTAAAATAGGTTTCCGGCACTGCTCCTAGCTGCACCCAGGACAAATCACTATTAACTGCAAATACATGATGGACAGGAAGCAAAGCATACTCAGCATAACTTCCATTGAAACTTCTACCCATTCCACCCATAAGTGAAATAACCTTTTGACCTTTTTCAAACCCACTATTGGAAGCATCTGCAATCTCTCCAACACACTCTATTCCCGGTATAATTGGTTTTCTGATGTGGTCAGCTTTGATTTCATATTGCCGTAATATCTGTTCCGAATGATTCATCCCAAAGGCTTTCACTTTTATCAATATCCATCCATCTTTAACTTCTGGTATAGAACAATCTTTCAACATTATATCTTTTGCCTCAGTAGGCTCTGATAACAAAACTGCTCGCATCATTTTCTTTTCCTTTATACTCCCGTCTCCTTCCAGCACTGTGGATCTGACCCATAAAAGTTCCCAGTGCTTCCATACGTAACCGCAGGACAGCCACGACAGAATCCTCTGAGTTCGCATTTACTGCACTTTTCAAACTTATCAAAATCTCTATAGATTTCTTCTTTCTCCACAAAAATATCTTTTAGTCTTTCTGTAAACACATTTCCTACTTTGCTCTCAAAGCGACGGCAGGCATAAACATCTCCGTTTGGCAAAATCGTCATATGACAACCTGCACAGTGACAGCCATCATAAATCATGTCTTCCCTGGCATAGGATGGAATCTTAAAGATACCTTCCTCATAAAGATATAAAGTCCAAAGATGGTCTTTTAGATTAAAGTACGTATTCACGCCCTCTGCCTTATATTTCTCATATTTTTTCCATAATCCATCTAAGAACTCTCTGTATTCGAAAGGCTCAATTCCTGTATCTTTATCTTCACTGGTAGGACAGTATCTTCCAAATGCAAAAATATCCACTTTATTTTTAACCACTAAATCAACCACATCCGGCATTTCTTTCATATTTGTTCCTGATACTGTGGACATAATGACACATTTAATTCCTGCATTTCTGATACATGTTATTTTTTCAATGGTACAGTCAAAGGAACCGGGTTTTCTAAAGTAGTCGTGGGTTTCTCTCATTCCGTCAATGGACATCTGGTATTTTTCACAGCCATATGATTTTAATTTTTGGCAAATCTCATCATTTAGATGAAATGGATTTCCCATTAGTGTAAATTTATACCCCTTTTCCTTAATAATCTCCATTAACTCCCAGAAACCAAGATGGAGTATGGGATCACCACCAGTAATATAAAAATAAGGGGTACGTTCCAGCTGTTCACACATATCCTCTATATTGGCAATCACTTTTTTTATATCAGCTAAAGTCATGGATAATAACTCTGTGCAATTTCCTTCTGAAAATATATAGCAATGCTTGCATCTTTGGTCACAATAGTCTGTAATGTGCCACTGAAAAGCAAAATATGGTTTCATCTTAATCATTTCCTTTCTTTTGGTACAAAAGATGTTGCAAAGATTCCCGGCTAAAACAACCGGGAATCCGCAATAAATTGGCAAATGTTTTACTTGTCAGATGCTCCGCATGCAGCTGGTGCTTCTGCTGGTTTATCTCCTGCTCCACATGCTGCAGGTGCCTCTGCCGGTTTATCTCCTGCTCCACATGCTGCAGGTGCCTCTGCTGGTTTATCTCCTGCTCCACATGAGCCGCCACAAGATGATGCTGCTTCCTTTTTGTCCCATCCTAAAATGTTTGAAAGTGCCATATGTTTGTACCTCCTGATGTTTTTCCGATTGGTTATTCCGTTATCGGTTATGTTTATACTAACAAAAATATCATGTATAAAAAAGTACGCACCTTTTTATTAGATGGTTACAAAAAGGTAACTTTTGAAGTTTAGCTTACCTTTTCAGTAATTTAGGGCATAAACAGCAGAATCTGTTTATGCCCTTCCTATTATTTACACTTGAATTTTTTTTACGTTACCATATAATTTAACTATAATATTCAATTTTATATTAACATTTATTTATTAACTATGTATAATTAATGGAGGCTACTATATTATGATGACAAAGGATGAATTACCAGAGTGCCCGGTTGCAACCGTTGTAGAATTGATTGGAAACAAATGGAAATTATTGATTATTCGAAATCTACTTGCTAATACTTCACGTTTCAATGAACTATTGAAAGGAATTCCTGGAATCAGCCAGAAGGTGTTAACAGATAATCTACGCTCCTTAGAGGCTAACGGTTTAGTTGACAGAACTGTCTACCCGGAAGTTCCTCCACGTGTTGAATACAGCTTAACCGATATAGGACAAAGCTTAAATCCGCTATTTGAAAGCATTGCCAGCTGGGGCGATTTATATAAAAGTTTCATCGCAGAAAAAGAACAATAGACTTCAAACATAAAACATTGACATCACCCTTATTTTGTATGATTATGTCAGTGTTTTATGCATAAGTATTATAAATGAGAACCATTACCGCAATTATCAGTAATGGTTCTACTTGTAAGGAATGCATATACATTGTTTTCTATAAGTATAATATTCTTCCAAATCTATTTATAAAACTCTGGTCTGCGCAATCTGAAGTATGGATTTCTTTTGCGTATATTACCACTTTGACTTAAATCAATTTCCGCATACAATATCTGTTCTTGCCTACCTGCCTTGGCTACAACATCTCCGTTAGGGTCAACTACTATAGACTGCCCAATAAAATTCATATTATCTTCTTGCCCCACTCGGTTACACATCCCAATAAATACACTGCTTTGCATAGCCTGTACACGCATTTCC
>JAQSYR010000179.1 GCA_029256035.1 Anaerocolumna sp.
TTACCATATGCTAAGGGTTGCAGTGTTGGTGTCAGGTGGAGGCACCAATCTACAGGCAATCATTGATAGTATTTCCAGTGGGGAAATAACCAATACGGAAATCGCAGTGGTAATCAGCAATAAAAAGGATGTTTATGCCTTAGAGAGAGCAAAGCAAAATAGTATTCCTGACTGTGTGATATCGCCAAAGGACTATAATTCCAGGGAAGAATTTAACCAGTCTTTGCTTGAGACCATTGATAAATACCAGATTGATCTGATCGTATTGGCAGGATATCTGGTCATTTTACCGGAACTTTTAATAAGTAAGTATAGAAATAAAATTATTAATGTGCATCCATCCTTAATTCCTGCTTTTTGCGGTGCTGGAAATTATGGGCTAAAGGTACATGAGGGAGTGCTGGCAAGAGGATGTAAAATTACAGGCGCAACCGTTCATTTTGTTGATGAAGGTACGGATACAGGCAATGGAAGAAGCAGAGTGGAAAGTACTTCCCGAAGCAATTAATTTAATCGCAAATAATAGATTAATAATTACCAATAATTACGTTGGCATTAAGAGATAAACGGTCCATTAATTTTAAGGAGGATTTTCATGAAAATACTTATTATAGGAAGTGGCGGAAGAGAACATGCCATTGCATGGAAAGTGGCACAGAGCCCACTTGCAGATGAAATTTATTGTGCTCCTGGAAATGCAGGAATTGAAGAATATGCAGAGTGTGTTCCAATTGGTGCCACCATGCTGGAAGAACTTGCTACTTTTGCAGAGAAGGAAAAGATTGATCTTACTATTGTAGGTATGGATGACCCTTTAGTTGCTGGAATTGTTGATGTATTTGAAGCAAAAGGTCTTCGTATTTTTGGGCCAAGGAAAAATGCAGCAATCATAGAAGGCTCCAAAGCTTTTTCCAAAGATTTGATGAAAAAATATAATATCCCCACTGCAGCTTATGAAACTTTTGATTCAGCAGATGCTGCCATTGACTATCTAAAAACTGCAAATTATCCAATTGTATTAAAAGCGGATGGTCTAGCCCTTGGTAAAGGAGTGCTTATTTGTCAAAACTTTACGGAAGCAGAAACTGGAGTTAAGTCTATTATGTTAGATAAGCAATTTGGTTCTGCCGGCGACCGTCTTGTTGTAGAAGAATTTATGACAGGAAGAGAAGTATCTGTTCTTGCTTTCTGCGATGGTACTAATGTTGCCACTATGACCAGTGCTCAGGACCATAAGCGTGCAAAAGACGGTGATCAGGGACTAAATACGGGTGGTATGGGAACTTTTTCACCAAGTCCTTTTTATACCAGGGAAATTGATGAGTTCTGTCAGCAATATATTTACCAGCCAACTATGGATGCCATGAAAGCTGAGGGAAGAGATTTTGTTGGAATATTATTCTTTGGCCTGATGTTAACTAAAAACGGACCTAAAGTTTTAGAGTATAATGCCAGATTTGGAGATCCTGAAACTCAGGTAGTACTTCCACGCATGAAAAATGATATTGTTGAAGTATTTGAAGCATGTATTGACGGTAAATTAAATGATATTAACTTGGAGTTTGAAGACAATGCTGCTGTCTGTGTGGTGCTTGCATCAGCAGGATACCCGGAAGCGTATGAAAAAGGATTCTTAATCGGAGGATTAGAGAACTTTAAAGAGAAAGATGATTTTTATGTCTTCCATGCGGGAACAAAGAAAACTGAGGCTGGTATTGTAACAAATGGTGGTCGTGTTCTTGGGGTTACTGCAACCGGTAAGAATTTGAAGGAAGCCAGAAAGAATGCTTATGCTGCCACAGAATGGATTCAATTTGAAAATAAATATATGCGTACGGATATTGGAAAGGCAATTGAAGAAGCATAGTTAAAAATAAGGGCTGTCGTACTAAATTGTGCGGCGCCCCTATAAATACTAATATTTCATTTAGCCTACTCTTTCATTTTAAAGATGTTAATCATTGGGAGTATAATTGTATCACCAACACAAGCCTGACTAGTTAAGCTAATAATAATAGAGCGAGCTATGGAATACAATGCAGCACACCCATTTACTTCTAACATATTCTTAAAATTTTCAATATTAACTTCTTTGCATTCCACTTTATTAGAAATAAAACCTCCCTGTAAATGTAAATGAATATCCATCTGTTCTTCTTTATCATTTTTAATTGTTATATCAACAAAAAGTGAAAGTGTACCCATTAATGCATTTTCTTCGTCCTCACATGTCATCTCATCTATATTGTATCTCACATCTAATTGTTTAGTTACTCCATCATCATCTTTAAATACAACAAAATTATTTGTAAAATCCATCTTTCGGATGGATATGCCTAATGGCTGTATATTTGCCAATGCATCATTAATTTTCATTTTTATACCGCCTTGTCTAAACTAATCAAATTATTATCTTCATTGATTTTCCAGTTAGTATGAAAGCAAAATTGGATGTTTTTGTTAATAAGTTTTTTGTACTTAATTAAGTCTGATTTTATCACAACATCAACTTGAATATCAAGTTTGGTACAGACATGAACCAATGTTTCGATGGTAAAATTATAATCTTTGCTTTCCCACTTTGAGACCATACCTTGGGAAACTTGCATATAATCAGCAAATTCTCTTTGTGTCATGTTCATATCCAAGCGTTTTTTTACAATTACTCCAGAAATTTTTGCCAACAAATTAGCAATTATAATATCCTCTTCTGAAATATATTTAGTAAACTCTTCCAATAACTCATCTAAGGCTACAGGTTTTGTGTTCATATCCAATCCTCCATTTCTTTCAATCTTTCTATTGCAATAGGGGCATGTGTTCTATATTCTGAAGTTGATTTACCTTCTTTTTCATAAAAACAATGTAAAAATATTTCACAGTTAATTCCATATGAATAAAGCACCCTGATATTAAAAGTTTTACCTTCAAGATGCATAGAATACAAATTCTTATAGTCCTTTAGTTTTTCAAATTGCGCAAGTTCAATAACTCTATTACCTAATTGCCGAATAAACTCTAATTGTTTACCAAGAAGTCTAATAAATTCCTTTTCGCTTCCAGTTCCTAATATCAATTCAAAAATTTCCTTACCAACAGCAGGATGTGCTTTAGTCCCTTCCAGCAATGTTTTTAGCTCAATCATCGCCCTTATCTTATTCATTCAGTGCTAACCTTTCAGATTATTTTCCTCTCACGTACTAATTATATTACATATAAGTAATATTTGCAATAATAATTATAATTATTTATAATATTAATAACTTATAATTAATATTGTGCTCTAATTTCAACATAAAATACGCTATATACTGCAATATAAATAAACCAATAATTTGCCTCGCAACGGTTGTTAAATAATTACATCTCATGTATAATGAATATATGGAAAATAATAGTCTAAGGAGTTAAAATATATGGAGTATTTAGCATTTACTATTATCGGTGGATTTATATTATTTTTAATTATTACTTGGGCAGTTAAAATTGCAGTAAAGGAAGCACTGATTGAAGTAAAAGAAGAAATAATTGAGGAATTTAATTTTAGAAAAGAGAAGGAAAACAGTGATGATAGCCCCCAAAAGGAGAAGTAAACTTAGGATCTTCCTTGGTAAATCCTATTATACATTGCGCAGAAGATTGATGTAGATATGTGGCTGCAGTATAATAAGATTACTAATTTGCAGTTAGCAGTGCCAAAAGTAAATGACGTCATTATTTACCCAGGTGAAACCTTTTCTTATTGGAAGCTTATTGGAAAACCAACGAAAAGCAAAGGCTATAAAGCTGGTATGATTCTATTTGCAGGAACCACACACCACTAACTATTGTCGAGCGATATCGGCATAGTTATGATGTGTTTCCTGATAGTAATCGAACCCAACCCTTTGGAAGCGGTGCAACCTGTGTCTATAATTATCGAGATTTAATGATACGAAATGACACCGTACAGCCTTTTCAATTAAAGATTTGGTTATCGGATTCTAACCTAAATGGCAGTTGGAGGGTGAATTATAAACCTACCGAATATTATAAAGTATACGAGAAAGATCATTATTTTATGAAGGAGCTGTTTGGGAAGTATAGTCGCCATAATGCCATTTACCGCAAATTATATGATAACCAGGAGAATGAAATTGCAGAGGAATATGTAACGGAAAATCATGCACTGATGATGTATGAACCATTTCTCATGGAGAAACCAAAATAATGGATTCTATCGTGGGGGTAAGGCAGCCAAATGAATATATATATAGCGGTTTTCATGGAACTACAAAAACTTGGCTTTTATTATATAAACGCGCCGAGCTTTGCTCATGTGCATCCGTCGGAGGCTGTCGAATTCCCATGCCCGTTTATATTCATAGTGGCGCAATAAACTTGGCATGGGAATTTGACCCTCAAATCAAATTTTAGTATCGACTAAATTATTCAAATTGTTACAATTATTGAGAATAATGTCACAGAAGTGCCACATGTAAGGAATAAGATACAAAAAAGAATGGTTCACGGGTAAGGAAGCACTTAGGAGGAAATACGGAATGAACAAACGTACATATCACAAGTTAACTTTAATAATACTATGTCTGGTTCTACTGTGGCCGAGAGGTTTAAAATTAGATGTGGTGCAAGCTGCTGCGGCATCAACAGGAACTGTAACAGCATCCAGTCTTAACGTACGTAAAGGACCAGGGACCAATTATACTGTGGTGCAAGTGAATGGAAGTAATGTATTCCTAAAGAAGGGCGATACCGTTACTATTATTGGAGAAAAAAGCGGCTGGTATAATGTATCTTTTAATTTCAGCGGAAAAAGTGTCAGTGGATATGTCTTAGATGATTATGTTAAAGTAAGTGCATCATCAAATTCTTCAAC
>JAQSYR010000180.1 GCA_029256035.1 Anaerocolumna sp.
TGTTGATTTAATTGGACAACTAGATAATAATTATATTATTTATATGCGTACAAATTTTGAAAGTATCCAGGAAAGTGCCGCCATAGCCAATAAGTTTTTGGCATATGTAGGAATTATAGCTGCCTTTATCGGTACCATGATTATGTTTTATTTTAGCAGACGGTTTACAAGACCTGTATTGCAATTGGCGGAAATAGCCAAAAAAATGTCGGATCTGGATTTTGATGTAAAATACCAGGTAACAACCAAAGATGAGATTAGTGAACTTGGTTGTAGTATTAACACCTTATCTGAAAAATTAGAGCAAACTATATCGGAATTAAAAAGTGCCAATAATGAACTACTATCTGATATCCAGGATAAAATACAAATTGATGAAATGCGCAAGGAATTTTTGTCAAATGTATCTCATGAACTAAAGACACCAATTGCATTAATCCAAGGTTATGCAGAAGGGCTTAAAGATAGTAGAGAATTTTATTGTGAAGTTATTATTGATGAAGCTAAGAAGATGAATGACATGGTAAAGAAGTTACTTTCCCTGAATCAATTGGAATCTGGTAATAATCAGGTTACTTTTGAAAGATTTGATATTGTTGCCTTAATTCGATCTGTTTTAAATTCAACTGAAATCTTATTTCAGCAAAAAGAAGTAACTCTGCATTTTGAAGGATATGATCCTATTTATGTCTGGGCAGATGAATATAAAGTAGAAGAAGTTGTCACAAATTATATTAGTAATGCCTTAAATCATGTGGCAGGAGTCAATATTATTGAAATAAAATTAATTCAGCAGGATGGTATTGTACGTATTGCTGTATTTAATACCGGAGCTAACATACCTGAAGGGGATATTGATAAAATCTGGGACAAATTTTATAAAGTGGATAAAGCAAGAACCAGAGAATACGGTGGCAGTGGTATTGGTTTATCTATTGTAAAGGCAATTATGACTTCCCTAAACCGTGATTTTGGTGTAGTAAATCGTGAAAGTGGAGTGGAGTTCTGGTTTGAACTTGACACTAAGAATGAATAATACAAGTGGGGATGAAGTGGAACAAGAATTTTATTGCCGAATCCTGAGATAAATGATAATATGGAATATGACATAGTTGTAGTACAAAAGCGTGGGAGGAACATTGGGTGAAAAGGATAGTATTAGGAATCATTCTATTATGTGGAGGCATATTAACAGGATGTACCCAGCTAGTTGATCTGTCAGATCAGGAAAGTGATGTGGTGGCAGAGTATATTGCAGGTACCTATTTAAAACATTCTGGTTATGAAAATGCCTTAATTTATACAGAAAAAGAGGAAACATTAGATGTTACTCAGGTATCTTCGGGTATTAAACCGGTACAGGATGAGACAGAACCTGTCAAGCCAGAGAATAACCAGAATACTACCAATAGTACTTCCGGTAATAATGTGGGGAATACTAATATTAACGAAGTTATTGGAACTGAGGATTTTGAGATTACTTATACTGATTTTGACCTGTTAGACAGTTATCCCAGCACAATAGGCGATGAATATTTTAATTTAGAGCCATCAACGGGAAATCAATTATTACTCCTTCGATTTACAGTTAAAAATAAGACAAATAAAGCAAAAAATTTCAATTTGATTAATCAGAAATTAGTATATACACTAAGCAATCAATCAGGTGACACTTATTTACCTATGATAACCCTACTAACAGATGATATACAGTTTATAAACGTTGACATTGCAGCTGGAGAGATTTATAATGCAGTAGTTGTATATGATGTACCCAAAGATGTAAATACGACTGATATACGCCTAGAAATAAAGAATGCTGATAAATATACAATAATTGCATTGAATTAATATCTATATTCCAAGGAGCAGAAAGATGATTTTTGTAGAAAGAAAAAGAACGAAACTATTTGCTTTGCCTATATGCTTTACTACGTATACTATTTCTGATGATAAAATCACTATTACCAGTGGATTTTTAAGCATAACTGTTGATGATGCTTTTATGTACAAAGTACAGGATGTAAAGTTAACAAGAAGTTTTTTTGAGAGAATCTTTCGACTGGGGTCAATCATATGTTATACAGGGGACACCACTCACCCAGAATTAAAACTAGAACATATAAAGAATGCAGGAACAATAAAAGATTTCTTAATGACTGCATCAGAAGAGGCAAGAAGAAAAAGAAGAACATTACATAATATAGATATTGACTATTCGGAAACTGATATGGATAGCATTGAATTAGAGAATTCCGATTTAAATAAGCGAGACTGGTTATAAATCAGACTGATTATGAAAGCAGGCTGTTGCAAAATTTGGACTTTAACCTGATAGCAAAGATAAAATAATTATTTTTGCTATAGGAAGTTTTAAATTTGCAACAGCCTGTTATTTGTTATATAATGGTTGTACTAAAAACCTTCTAAATAAAATGAGAAAAGCGATAAATTATATTTATCGCCTTACTCGTTCTATATATATGGGGAGGAGAGAGTGATTATGAACTATCACTTCATAGGGTAATAATATCATATAAATATGAGTAAAGTATGAAGATAATTAGAATAATTTGTTAACAGTTGTGTTCACATTTTAAACAGAGATAGGAGCAGGAATTAAAATGAATTATAAATTATTGGTGGATGTAGCAATGCTGGCTGGTGAAATAATGCTTCAAAGTGGTGCGGAAACTTATAGAGTAGAAGATACTATGAGCCGTATTCTTCAAATTTCCGGATTTGAGAAAACAGAAACCTTTGTAACACCAACTGGGTTCTTTTTAACATTAGATGATGCAAGTATAGATACCATAACTCTTGTAAAACGTGTGGAAAACAGAGCAACGAATCTATCAAATATTTATGAAGTGAATAATATATCCAGAAATCTCTGCGGTAGTGAAATTACATTGGAAGATGCCTATGAAAAACTAAAATCAATCAAAAGTAAAAAGCATTATCGTAATTATATCTATTATATTAGTACTATTTTAGCAGCTTTATCTTTTACCGTTTTGCTAGGTGGAAGTTGGATAAATTGTCTGATTGCCGGACTAAACGGAAGCCTTACAGTCTTAACTATTGTAGAAATGAAACGTGTTAGAATTAATGTATTCATTAAAAATATGATGGCGTCTATTCTTATAGGAATCAATAGTATGCTGGCTCTTCATTTGTTTGGAGATGCTATACAGCTTGATATTTTAGTGGGTGGTTCCATTATGCCTTTATTACCTGGAGTAGCATTAACCAATGCCATCAGAGATACGTTACAAGGTGACTTTTTATCAGGTAGCGCAAGAACAATAGAAGCATTTATTTCAGCAACAGCGACAGCAGCAGGTGTTGGTGTGGGAGTATCCATTTATTCATTTTTTGCCGGAGGGTTATTATGATGTTAATACAGGTAATAGGTGCCTTTGTAGGTGTTATAGCAATTGCGGTAACCTTTGGGGTTCCAAGAAAATTTTTACTTCACTCAGGGTTTGTTGGAGCAGTTGGTTGGTTCTCTTATTTAATGCTTAAAAATATAGGATGGAATACAGTAATCCGAATGTTTTTTGCTGCTCTTGTGATTGCCATTATCTCTCATACATTTGCCAGAATATTTAAAACGCCGGTAACTTTGTTTCTTGTTGCAGGAATCTTACCGTTGGTTCCTGGACTTGGAATGTATCGTATTGTTCACAACCTTTTGATTAACAATAATGAAATGGCAGGAGTG
>JAQSYR010000181.1 GCA_029256035.1 Anaerocolumna sp.
ATAGGTTAGAGGTGGAAGTGTGGTAACACATGGAGCTGACTAATACTAATAGGTCGAGGGCTTGACCTAAAAATCTTGTTCAATAAATTACGGAAAATTCAATGTGTTAGTGAAAAGTCAAGTATTGGCCTAGTGGCTCAGTTGGTTAGAGCGCCGCCCTGTCACGGCGGAGGTCGAGGGTTCGAGTCCCTTCTGGGTCGTTGTTAATAATAAATATTAACACGAAAATCGATATGTGCTCAGTTGATATCGTTAGTAAATTGTAGTAACTATGATTTTACTATTTGGGATCTTAGCTCAGCTGGGAGAGCATCTGCCTTACAAGCAGAGGGTCACAGGTTCGAGCCCTGTAGGTCCCATGAAATATCCAGTTACAACTGCATATTTGCCGACGTGGCTCAATTGGCAGAGCAGCTGACTTGTAATCAGCAGGTTATCGGTTCGAGTCCGATCGTCGGCTTCATGAGAAAAGCTCATGTAATAATAAAAACATCAAGATAATAACTATCTTGTAATTTGGATGGATTCCCGAGTGGCCAAAGGGGGCAGACTGTAAATCTGTTAGCGACGCTTTCGAAGGTTCGAATCCTTCTCCATCCACTTGATTTTAAAAAATCATAATATTTATCAACAAAATAATGTCGCGGGGTGGAGCAGTCTGGAAGCTCGTCGGGCTCATAACCCGAAGGTCGTAGGTTCAAATCCTGCCCCCGCAATTCGAATCGAATCCCCGATGTCTCATTATTATAAAAGACTGTAAGGTCTTTTTTTTTATTGCTTAGATTTATCAACTTATGTTCTTGTATCATCGGACCATTTTTAATAAGTATAGCATTGCTATTGCTTTATCTTTTGTAGTATAGTATATTATATATGCATAATACGGGCATAAAGAGTGTAATTAAACTATTTAAAACAGACTATTCTATTAAAAAACAAAAATAGGACTATTCTTATTAAACAAAGATAGGACTATTCTTATTAAACAAAGATAGGCTGTATTTAAACTTTCTAGGAGGAAACGAGTATGAAATTCTTTATTGATACTGCTAATGTGGATGATATACGAAAAGCTAATAATATGGGTATTATATGTGGTGTAACTACCAATCCATCACTCATAGCAAAAGAAGGTAAAGATTTTAATGAAGTAATAAAGGAAATTGCTTCAATTGTGGATGGCCCAATTAGCGGGGAAGTTAAGGCTACAACTACAGATGCAGAAGGTATGATTGAAGAAGGAAGAGAAATTGCAAAAATTCATCCCAATATGATAGTTAAAATACCTATGACGGTGGAAGGATTAAAAGCAGTAAAAGTTCTAGCTTCAGAAGGAATAAAAACAAATGTTACATTAATTTTTAATCCTAATCAGGCATTACTTGCTGCAAGAGCTGGTGCAACATATGTATCACCTTTCTTAGGAAGATTAGATGACATATCTACAAACGGAGTTGACTTAATTAGAATAATAGTTGATATTTTCAATAACTATAACATAGATACAGAAATAATTGCTGCAAGTATTAGGAATCCTATTCATGTGACTGACTGTGCACTTGCTGGTGCAGATATTGCAACTGTCCCATATAATGTATTAGAGCAATGTATCAAACATCCTTTAACAGATCAGGGAATTGAGAAGTTTCAAAAAGATTATTTGGCTGTTTTTGGAAAATAATAAATATATCATAGATTTTTTAGGAGGAACAAAATGAGCAATATTGATGAAATGTCTGTTAACGCCATAAGAGTTTTAGCGGCAGATGCAGTACAAAAAGCCAATTCAGGACATCCTGGATTACCCCTTGGAGCTGCAGCAATGGCATACGAGCTGTGGGCCAAACACATGAAACACAATCCAAAAAATCCTAATTGGGTAAACCGCGACAGATTTATTTTATCTGGCGGACATGGTTCAACCTTGTTATATTCGTTATTACATTTATTTGGATATGGCTTAACTGTAGAGGATTTAAAACAGTTCCGTCAATTAGATTCTTTAACACCAGGACATCCAGAGTATAAGCACACTGTGGGAGTTGAAGCAACCACTGGTCCATTAGGAGCAGGTATGGCTATGGCAGTTGGTATGGCTATGGCAGAAGAACATTTGGCATCTAAATTTAATAAAGAAGGTTTCCCTATTGTAGACCATTATACCTTTGTGCTTGGTGGCGACGGCTGTATGATGGAAGGAATTTCATCTGAAGCATTTTCATTAGCAGGGACACTAGCCCTTAATAAATTAATCGTATTCTATGATTCTAATAATATCTCAATTGAAGGTGATACAGAAATTGCTTTCACAGAAAATGTACAAAAGCGTTTTGAAGCTTTTGGATTCCAGACTTTGGTTGTTGAAGATGGAAATAATTTAGAAGAAATTGGTGCTGCTGTTGAGGCTGCCAAAGCTGATAAAACACGACCTTCTATGATAACTGTGAAAACTAAAATAGGATTTGGTTGTCCATCGAAAGAAGGAAAAGCAAGTGCCCATGGGGAACCTCTAGGAGTAGAAAATGTTACTGCTTTAAAAGAAAACTTAGGATGGCCGACACAGGAAGCTTTTTATGTTCCTGAGGAAGTTTATGATAATTATAAAAAGATTTCAGAAAACAATGGAAAAGAAGAAGACCAATGGAATGCTTTATTCAGTAAGTACTGTGAAACTTATCCTGAAATGAAAGAACTTTGGGAGAAACATCATGACGCTGCCATAGCAAATAGTTTAATTGATAATGAGGAGTTCTGGTCATTTAATGAAAAACCGGATGCAACCAGAAACCTTTCTGGTATGGTCATTAATCGATTAAAAGATTTAATCCCAGGGCTTATCGGTGGTTCCGCAGACCTTGCACCTTCTACTAAAACCTATATGAATGGAGAAGGGGATTTCTCAAAAATTAATTATGCAGGACGTAATCTGCATTTTGGTGTAAGAGAACTTGCTATGGCTGGTATTGGTAATGGCTTGGCTCTTCATGGAGGTTTACGTGCATATGTATCTACTTTCTTTGTATTTAGTGATTATGTAAAACCTATGGCAAGACTATCATCCTTAATGGGTATCCCAGTGACTTATGTATTGACCCATGACAGTATTGGTGTTGGAGAGGATGGTCCAACTCATGAGCCAATTGAACAACTTGCTATGCTTCGTTCCATGCCAAACTTTACAGTATTTAGACCAGCAGATGCAACGGAAACAATCGCTGGATGGTATTATGCAGCTACCTCTACTTCTAAACCAACAGCCTTAGTCTTAACAAGACAAAATCTGCCACAACTTCCAGGGTCAAGTAAAGAAGCTTTAAAGGGTGGATATATTATAGATGATGCAACTAAGTCAACACCAGATGCTATCATTATAGCAAGTGGGTCAGAAGTTGAACTTTCTATAAGAGCAAAAGCAGAGTTGGCAAAAGAAGGTATCGATGTAAGAGTTGTAAGTATGCCTTCTGTTGATCTATTCGAAGAGCAATCAAAAGAATATCAGGAGAGTGTTTTACCTAAAGGTGTGAGAAACCGAGTTGTTGTAGAAGCTGCATCTGATTTTGGTTGGGGTAAATATATTGGTCTTGACGGAGCATATGTGACCATGAAAGGCTTTGGAGCTTCCGCACCTGCAGGAGAGTTATTTAAAAAATTTGGATTTACAGTTGAAAATGTTGTTTTAACAGTAAAATCTGTACTTTAATTATAAAGGTAGAAAATTCTATAAAATAAGTATTGAAAAAGAGGTTATCTCAGTCAAATTATTGATATTATGAGATAGCTTCTTTTTTATTTTTATGCTGAATCTACATTTTCTAATTAAACTTTAATTTCTACATATTGAAATATACAGTTAGAACCTATAGAATAAAAAGAGACATTCTAATAATTTG
>JAQSYR010000182.1 GCA_029256035.1 Anaerocolumna sp.
ATAAAAATCATCATATGATCAAACTTTTTTAATCTCCGGTTAATCTTGTCAGATAAATTAAAGGTATGATATACTGTGCTTGCAGTATATAATAAGATTAGGCTAAGTGCAAAAATACTTAGAGAAATAAGATGAACAATATCAGGTGCTTTTGAAGCACGAACTAATAATGGGATGGCAGAAAACAATGCCATTAATACTCCAATAAAGTGGGTAACGGCGCTGCCTGGATCTTTTGCTTTCATTAATTTTTGAGTCATGGTATTCCACCTTTCATTGATTATTATAGTAATGGGTATATGATTAGGTTATATATTTTATCTGGAAAGTAAAAACAGAAACGGCATGTAGTTTTAAATACTACATGAAGCATATATACATACTATATCTTAAGGTAATAAAAATCAAGGGGTATTATTGACTATTTTTGAATTTTTAATTAATAAATAATAAAGTAGTGTACTAGGAGGATACGTATATGGATATAAATATTGGTGATGTATTAAAATTGAAAAAACAGCACCCTTGTGGAAGCAGTGAATGGGAAGTGCTTCGTGTCGGTATGGATTTTCGTTTAAAATGTTTGGGCTGCGGGCATCAGGTTATGCTGCCTAGAAAACAAGTAGAAAAAAGTATCAAGCAGATACAAAAAAAAGAAGCTAAGTAAATGTGTAAATGTACAAGGTAGTAAAGGCTGGTGGACAAATGGATTTCATGGAATGTGTAAAAACACGAAGAAGTATTCGTAAATTTAAAGAAGAAGATGTAGCCTTTGAAAGTATCCAAAAAGCAGTGGAGGCAGCAGTTTATGCACCTTCCTGGAAAAACACTCAAATAACCAGATATTATGCAGTTTCCAATAAGGACATGAAGGACAAGATTGCAGGATATCTGCCTTCCATTAATCAAGTTGCTGCACAGAGTGCTCCTGTTCTAATGGTAGTATCGGTGGTAAAATACCGTTCTGGATACAATAGAGAAGGTAAGTGTGATACCCCAAAAGGTACGGGGTGGCAGATGTTTGATTGTGGATTATCTTCCATGCTGTTTTGCCTCAAAGCAAATGAACTAGGTCTTGGAACCGTTATTATGGGTTACTTTGATGAGGATGCAATTGCTAAGGATCTTGAAATCCCTGATACGGAAGAAGTTAGTGCTATTATTGCATTGGGTTATCCAGACGAAGAACCGGTTATGCCAAAAAGAAAAGGTACAGACATTATATTAAAACAAATTTAATATTAGGGTGTCATAAGTCTAGTTCATAAATTTACTAGATCCATGACTTATGACACTCAAATCATTTGATTAAAGAAGGATGATAAGAACTTACTTGTAATCTTATAATAGCCATATAAATTTTGAAATATTTGATTATAATAGAAAAAAATAAAGTAGCCAGTAGTTGATATGTGTTTCCTTATGTCTGCATAAGGGAATAATATATATCATCTATTGGCTGTATTTATGTACAAAAAAATATTAAAAAATTATGCAAGGTTTTTGAATATTAAGTGTATTAGTATTCGAAACTATATAACAAAGTTTCTAATAACCAAAACATGGAAAAGAGGACATATGTATAAACCATTAAAAATAGGAAATTTAACCACAAAATTGCCAATTATCCAGGGAGGAATGGGAGTTGGAATCAGTTTAAGTTCTCTTGCTGGAGCCGTAGCTGCACAAGGCGGTATCGGTGTAATATCCACAGCACAGATTGGGTTTAATGAGCCGGACTTTGAGAAACATCCTTTAGAATCCAACCTTAAAATGATCGGGGAACATATAAAAAGGGCAAGAAATCTTGCACCAAAAGGTATTTTAGGTGTCAATATTATGGTTGCGACACAAAACTATGCTCAATACGTAAAAGAAGCCATTAAGAATGGTATTGACTTAATTATATCAGGAGCAGGCCTGCCCACAGAATTGCCTGAAATAGCAAAGGGCAGTGAAACAAAATTAGTTCCCATTGTTTCTTCTATTAAGGCAGCCAGTGTTATATTTAAAATGTGGGACAAGAAGAACAATATTGCACCAGATGCAATTATCATCGAAGGACCAAAAGCTGGGGGACACCTGGGATTTCACCCGGAAGAAGTTGAGCATGTTGATATGGAATCCTACGAGGAAGAGATTAAAGGCATTATTAAACTAACAAAAGATTATGAAAAGAAATATGAGAAAGAAATTCCTGTAATTGTAGCAGGAGGAATTACAAATAAAGAAGAAATGGAACATTACTTCTCTTTGGGTGCGTCTGGAATCCAGGTAGCAACTAAATTTGTAACAACCAAAGAGTGTGATGCAGATATAAAGTATAAACAAGCTTATATTAATTGCAAAAAAGAAGATATTGTAATTGTAAAAAGTCCGGTAGGAATGCCAGGAAGAGCAATAAAAAACAAATTTGTGGAACGAACCTTTCTTGGTAATATACCTATTAGAAAGTGTAATAGATGCATTAAAAGTTGCAATCCTGCCAGTACACCCTATTGTATTACCGAAGCTTTAGCTAATGCCGCAAGAGGTAATTTAGACGAAGCACTTATATTCTGCGGTGCGGAAGCATATCAAGAAGATAGAATTCGTACGGTTAAGGAAGTTCTGGCTGACTATTTTGATTAATAGGTTTATTAGCTATTATTTAAAAATTACACTTGCAATATAATTTTATAAATACGCTTGCAAAATAATTTAAAAATTACGCTTGCAATAAAATTTAAAAATTACGCTTGCAATACTTGTCATACTGTGTTAAAATTAATATTCGTGATATGTATACAAAAATTTCCTTGCTCTTTACACACAGACGGATAGATGCGCTATTCCGGATGTCAATAGACCACTGTGGTTATTGCGATAAAGGGCCAGAGACCAGAAGGAGGTGCAAACAACTATGAATCAATACGAATTATCCTTAGTTGTAAATGCAAAAATCGAAGATGAAGCCAGAACAGCAACAGTAGATGCCGTGAAAGAACTTATTGCAAGATTTGGCGGTACAATTACTAACGTTGATGAATGGGGTAAGAAGAGATTAGCTTACGAGATTCAGAAAATGAAAGAAGGCTTCTATTATTTCATCCAATTCGATGCTGATTCAACATGCCCAGGCGAAGTGGAAGACCGCATTCGCATCATGGAAAATGTGATCAGATTCTTATGCATTAGACGGGACGCATAATAGAAGGAGGTATTCCTTAATATGAATAAAGTCATGTTAATGGGCCGTCTTACAAGAGACCCAGAAGTTAGATACTCTCAAGGAGAGAATTCCTTAGCAATTGCAAGATATACTGCGGAAAGATACTTAAAACAAGGTACTAAACTTGTAGTAACCGGAAGAATCCAGACTGGTAGCTATACCAATAAAGATGGTCAAAAGGTTTATACAACAGAAGTAGTTGTTGAAGATCAAGAATTTGCTGAAAGTAAATCTTCCAATGGCGATGCAGGATTTCAACAGACATCCAGACCAGCACCTAGTCAGGCAGCAGGCGACGGATTTATGAATATTCCAGATGGCATTGATGAGGAATTACCATTTAATTAAAGCATTAAGAATAATATCAATACATTAATTATAATTATTGTATTTCATCGGATAAGGAGGTAAAGCAATGGCGTTCAATAAAAGTTTTGACAAAGGCGATAAAGGCGATTCTCCAATGAGGAGAAGAACCCCACGTAGAAGAAAGAAAGTATGTGTATTCTGCGCTGACAAAAATCATACAGGAATTGATTATAAAGATGTTAACAAATTAAAGAGATATATATCTGAGAGAGGTAAAATTCTTCCTAGAAGAATCACAGGTAACTGTGCAAAACACCAGAGAGCTCTTACAGTAGCAATTAAGAGAGCAAGACATATCGCATTAATGCCTTACAC
>JAQSYR010000183.1 GCA_029256035.1 Anaerocolumna sp.
CTAGGTTCTACCGCCTTTACTGTACCGGAAACGGAACTAATGATATTGGCAGAGATAAATCCAGACGCTTCACCAATCTTTTGTCCCATTAAAACATAATCACCTTTGGCTACAAGTGGTTTTGCCGGCGCACCGATATGCTGTGACATTGGGAATATCATTTCACCTTTCGGCATCAAGACAACGGATTGTTTGTCTTTTGATAATTCCTTCCCGTCATAGGTATGAAGGCCGCCTTTAAAAGTTGCTGCTCCCATGATCTTAATCCTTCTTTCTAGTTTTTTGTTTATAATATTGCATTTTTGCATTATTAACATGCTAAATAGCACAACAACAACATTCTAACATATCCCGTCAATATTTTCACTATTTTTTTATCATAACCTCTATATTTTCTGCTATGGGTTATTTATTATATAGAAAAGTTGACCTTTTTTCAATGGTAAATTGTAGATTTATTACAAAGATTGTTGTGAAATTTTCGTCTCATATTATAAGTATTATAGTCAATCATGTCAATAGAAATAGAACCAAAACACCCAAAATGATGGTTTATCGGTTCTATTTCAAGGATTCCTATATTTCTTGCCCTGTTGGCTAGGGAGGGGTTAATCTGTACTAACCGTTCCGTTACATCTTTATGTACAGAAGATACTTTTTAGAATGATTTCTTCATTCTTGTCAATCACTTTACTTTCACTTTCATCTTCCCATTTGTAAATCTAAAACCTCCTGAAATCCCACAAAAAACATGGGGTACAGGAGGTTTTTCTATCATCCATACTCTCTAATATTACTACAATACAGGAAGTTTTAATACTACTTTAGTAAATGACTGGGGGTTTTCCACGTGTCTAACTGGTTTATGCCCATCCCACGGATATGCTACATAGCACATTCCAGCTGTCATATGCATCCAATGTGAAACTTGACCGCTTAACCTCATGGCATCTTTTTCTTCATTATAAGGAACATCCACTTGCAAATCGCTGGTATCTGCCCAGGCCACATCTTCGCTTCCTTCCATAATTATTTGTACATCAATATACTTTTTATGAGCTTCAAACGTCCCCTCGTCCATGGGCTGAGTCTCACCCTTTTGAACCATGAAAAAACCACCCTCAAACTCGTATTTTCCCACTTCCAGATTTGCCAGGGAATTCACTGCATTTACTCCATTTTTCAAGTTTTTTATCATTGGTTCATAAAAAAGGATATTCTCCCATTTATCAATAATCATTGTTGTCCTCCTTTATGCCGCTACGGTCTCACTTTTCTGTTTCACTTTTTTACTCTCAAAAAAGTAATAAATAAGAAGAGCTAAACCAGCAATACTTCCTATAATTGTAGCAATCATAATAGGGAGAATAATTGCAATTGCAATAACAACAAGTAACCCTCTCATTACTACACTTTTAATTGGTACAAATAGGTATCCGGCCATTCCACCTGCCAGGAAAACAATACCCCATACTAGTACTGACGTTGATATAATGGTCTGCATTATAGTACCTTCTAATAGAAGTTCTGGTTGAAATACAAATACATAAGGTACTAAGAATGCAACTAATACATATGCAAATGCCAACCATCCTGTCTTCCAGGAACTTGCACCTGCAATACCTGCAGCCGTAAAAGATGCCAGACATACTGGTGGTGTTATCTGAGCAATTACGCCAAAGTAGAAAATAAACATATTGGCAGGAAGTGCTGGTATTCCAAGAGAAATAAGGGTAGAGCAGAATAAAATATTGGCAATTAAGTATGCTGCTACTGTTGGTAACGCCATACCGAGTAACATACAGCCAAGCATTGCAAAAACCAGTGCCAGGGCAATGGAAGAACTTCCGGTAGCAGAAATAATTTTAGTTAATTTCTGTGCTACACCTGACTGAACTACAATACCTATCATAATACCACAGGCTGCGGTTGGAATTGCAATTCCACTTGCCTGCTTAATTCCATCAAGCAGCGCATCTAAAAATTGTTTCACATTCATTCTTGTATCTTTAGCAACAAAGCTAACTGCAATTGAGAGGACAGTGGCAATAAGTGCTGAAGTAGTTAGTGATTTACCCATAAATATCATAATTACAAGTATAAGAATCGGCAGTAACTGATACACACGTGGTAAGATCGGATCAGAAACATACTTTACCGAATCATCATGTGCAACAAGTTTCTTTCTTTTTGCCATAAAATGTACTAATAAAAATACAGAACCATAATAACAAAGCGCTGGAATAATTGCAGAAGTTGCAATTTTCATATAACTTACACCAATCATCTCTGCCATAATGAAGGCTCCAACACCCATAATAGGAGGCATAATCTGACCACCAGTAGAAGCAACGGCTTCGATAGCACCTGCCTGTTCTGGTTTATATCCTGATTTCTTCATAAGAGGTATTGTCATAACTCCAGTGGTAGTAACGTTTGCTACTGCACTACCTGAGATCATCCCCATAAGACCAGAAGATACAACTGCAGCTTTTGCAGGTCCACCAACCGTCTTATCAGAAAGTTTCATTCCTAAGTCTATCAGTACCTGTCCGCCTCCGCAAACAGAGAAAAATGCACCAAACAATAGAAAATAAAATAATGTATTCACTGACGACGCAAGGGGCGACCCTAAAATACCATTAGGATCCATAACCATTACTTCTCCAAAAGATTGCCATGACATACCACGGAATCTGAAAGTTCCTTTAATCATTTGTCCAAAAAAGGCATAGGCAATGAAAATACAGATAAAAATAAACAAATTCATACCCATGGTACGTCTAACTGCTTCCATAACAACAAAGAGAAGCAAATATGCACAAAGTAGATCCTTACCGGTCATAATATCAACATTATATATACGGTTTTGAAGATAGGAAAGATTCGAAATAAAATAATATGCTATATAAGTGATACTTACCAGCAAAATCACATCATAAATCCAACCAAGAGTTTTTCCTAATTTTGTTTTACATTTACTAGCAACTGGTTTACTTAAGAACCCTACCGCCAAGCCTAGGCAAAGATGAATCGGTACCTGTAGCCATTTATCCAGTGGTCTTACCAGTGCTATATATAATTGAAATGCTAAAAAGATTAACGCCAATACTACTAATATAGCATATCTCCATTGAGGTACCGCAGCTTTCTCTTTTTCAGGTTCTGCTGCAATTTTTTCAACAGTGGTCTCACTCATATATTAATCCTCCATAGTAAGGAGATGAGAATCACAGACTATCATCTCCTTATTAAAATTCATTATTTTATGTATCCCATTTCTTTAAAATATCTTTCTGCACCTGGATGTAATGCAATGCCACCAACTCTTTCTGATTCCCAACAAGTTGCTGGATCAAATGGCTCTAAGGATGCCATTACAGATACCAGGTAATCTCTATTTTCACACATAATTTTAGTTAACTGATATACAGCTTCTTCATCAAGATCTTCTCTGACAAACAGACAGTCAGGTGTTCCAGGATTTACAATTTCATTCTCCTGTCCCTTCCAGGAATTAGCAGGGATTGTAACTCTTTGAAAGCCTTTTTCATTTACAAAGTAATCAATGGTAGCATCTTCCCATTGTAAAAATTGTACATCACTAGTCATAGAAATTTCTGACATGGTAGATGACTGAACAGAAGTATGATCAAGCATAAAGTCAAGTTT
>JAQSYR010000184.1 GCA_029256035.1 Anaerocolumna sp.
CAGAGTTTTTCCAGTCTTCTAATTTTTGAAGTGTTGCATCCAGTGTTTTTTGTGATATTTCAGGAAGGTCATCACCCCATGCTTTTGTGGCTTCCTCAAATCCTTTTTTCACAGCTTCTATCATCTCATCTGCTTTTGACGGATCACCACCAGATAAAGCTTTTGCAAAAGATACCAAACGTTCAGATGTCTGGTTGATTCCCCAGTAACCATTTTCGTTTATATCTTCCGCAGCCTGGGCTGCAGTAGCAGCATCTACTGGAACCTTTCCTTCTCTAAGTAATCGATACATATCTGTGTCATCAAGTTTTTCGCCTTGCTCTAACAACATCTTTCTCACTAAATTACGTAATTGCTGTGATCTTCTGTCTGCATCTGCTTTCAGCTGTGCAATGGTGGCAGTATCCTGTTTATATATTTTTTTGTCTTTTTCCTTATTCGCCTCACTGCTTTTTTCATATACTGCTGCCTGATTATTGTTGGTGCCAGCAGACGTGGTACTTTTTTGGCCTTGCTGCTCTCTTAAGGCTTCTTCTTTTGCTTTGCTTTTTTGATTGGTCTCCAGGGTGGAATTCTCATAAGCAGAGCCTAATCCACTAATTTCATTTAACGTCATAAAATAACCCTCCTTGGTATTTGATGCTTCCTACAATTTATATATCGGAAAGTTGAAAGGAAATATTTAGTGCATTTTAAAATGAATCTTATGACTGAAAATGATCATACCCAAATCAATAAATAATCCAAATTAAAAGATAGAAATTACCATTAATTCGTACTATAATAAAGAAATAATTATAATAGAAAAATACAAGATGGAATCAATAGCTTTCAATATAGAAAACCATATATAATAGAGAAAATAAAAAAAGAGCAACCGGACATTATTTGCTTTCAAGAAGTATTACCCCATGTTTCAAAATGGATGAAGGAAACCTTTGCGGATTATTATTTTATTGGCGTAGGAAGAAATGAAAATTATCAGGATGAACAGGCAACAATCGCCTATAAAAAAGATAATATAAGTCTTATAGAGTTTCGCACCTTCTGGCTGTCAAAAACTCCAGAGGTTCCTGGTTCCAGGTATGAAAATCAAAGTTATTGTCCAAGAACCTGTGCATATGCTATTTTTAGAATTGAGGAGGAAGGCACTTTATTCCGTGTTTATAATACGCATTTGGACCATGAAGGATCAAAGGCAAGAATGCTTGGTCTTGACCAGATTAATAAAGTTATCCAAGAAGAAACCCAAAGAGCAAACCTGCCTGTTATTTTGCTAGGTGATTTTAATGCAGAACCAGATAGTCAGGAAATAAATGAATTTGTTAGCCATACGGACTTAAAGGATATTACATCTTCACTACCTGTTACCTTTCATAATTACGGACAGGAGAAAGATTATGAAAAAATTGATTATATTTATATAAGCCCAAACATTAGCTGCAATCAGGTAGAAGCCTGGACCGATTGTATGGATAAAGTTTTTCTGTCAGATCATTATCCAATCTGTGCACAGCTTACTATTCATTAGGATTAGGTTGTCAAAAGTCATTCATATTGTAAAGTTATGAATGACTGCGTATATCTATTCAGTTGGCGCAGACCGTCCTATTAATTTTTAGGCTGATACATATCAGTAAGATAAATTTGCTTTCCTAAGCCACTTAACTTAAAAAAGTAAAATGCTTTTTCTGCTGTTTTTGGATCGTCGAATAATCCAAAAACAGTAGGTCCACTTCCGCTCATTAAGGAACAGATGGCACCTTTCTCAATCAGGGTGTTCTTTATTTGTTTAATTATTGGATAGTCTTTTTCAGTTACAGTTTCTAATACATTAGTAAATAAACTTGCAGCACCTTTTAAATCCTGCCTCTTAATTGCTAAGATGATGCCATCAATATCCGGGTGGATAATATTCTGATCTAGATGTAGATTTTCGTATACATATTTTGTTGATACATTAATGGAAGGCTTTATAACAAGTACTTTACAATCAGGAAAGGGTGGTAATGGTGTAAGTATTTCACCAATACCCTCCGATAAAGCGGTTCCTCTTAGAAGGCAATATGGAACATCTGCCCCAAGTTTTACACCAATGTCCATCAGTTCCTCTTTGGATAATTGTAAATCAAAAAGATGATTCATGCCATAAAGAGTGGCGGCAGCATCAGCACTTCCCCCAGCCATTCCAGCAGCTACAGGAATCCTTTTTTCCAGGTTAATATAAACCCCATCCTTGATTTGGAATTGTTCTTTCATATAGGCTGCAGCTTTATACACCAGATTATTAGTATCAGTAGGTAAATAATGAAGATTTGTTTTAACCTTAATGGTTGGACTATTGGTGGGATTTAAGGAAATTTTATCATAAATTCCAATTGTCTGCATAATCATGCGAACTTCATGATATCCATCTTCTCTTTTTCTTAATACATCAAGACCAAGATTGATTTTGGCATAAGCTTTTAATTTTAAAGTTTTCATAATACACCTGTCCTGTTCGTGGATTTATCATTGGAAGTAGGAAGCAAATAGATATAGGTTGATTATAACCATAGGGACAATGATTTGCAATAGCAGATAATTGTTACTCATTGGAAAAAAAGTCTTCTAACCAGGATAGCAGTTTAAAACTGACTTTAATGTTTACTTTTTCATTTGCGAAAATAGCATCATATTCTTCCTTGGTTAATATACTTTTTAATTCCTCTTTTGATGAATCTGGAACCACGCTATAAGTAGAATCTACAAAACACAGTGGCGGGAACATGATACACCACCAGTTCTGCCCCTTTGCAGAACCTAATTCAATACGAACTGCTTCGTATTCTCCAGGTGGGAGAGATAGGTCACCATACACTTTTAAAGGAAAATATCCTCGCTCAATAGAAGCAGAAGCAGTATAGGTAAAACCGTATTCCTTTATTATATCATTGGAGATGTTCTCCAGTTCCGCCAGGCTGGCTTTTAATAAATCTCTTGCTTCCGAAATGTCCTTTGCATTTTCTAAAGAAGAACTCAGGGTTTTGGTTAAAGCATCTTTGACAATTAACTTAAGTGCCTGGTCTTCCGTGGAATCACTATTAGCAATTACATGAAAACGAAGTATTTCGGAAGCAATACCTTCCTGCAGTTCATTGGAATCCGCTGATAAACCTTCTGTATATTGTTCATTACCCCTATGTATATTAATAAGATTGTTGGAACTAAGTAAGAAATTATTTCCCTCATTGGAGAAATTCATTGGAATATAATGAAACATGAAAAAAGATGTTACAAGCAAAATCAGACTAATGGGTATCCATTTGCTGTTTTGCAAGTCTGACAGTCCAGGTGAAAAAACTTTAAAATAGAAAGCTAATTTATTTCTCATACGATCTCCTTCTAACCAATATATTAAAACTATTTACGTATAAGCATTACCATTTCAGGGGTATTTATACAAAGGGCTTAAAATTACCCTGAAAAATTAGCAATAGAAAATGTATTGAATGTTTCCTTATTTAATAGTAAAATGAATAAAGGGCCAAAAATTATAATAGTATATTAAGGAAAGAATATTGACTATAAGAAAGTTAACCATAGAAAGGAATTAATTATGAATAAAAAAACAGTGGCAGTGTTGTTTGGAGGTCAGTCCTCAGAGCATGAAGTATCTTGCGTATCAGCAACTACAATAATATCGAATATTAATTCTAATTTATATAACATAATTATGATAGGAATTACAAAGGATGGAAGATGGCTAAAGGTATCTTCTATAGAGGATATTAAGTCCGGTGAATGGGTGAAGGGTAATGTAACAGCAATACTTTCTCCTGATGCATCACATAAATCTGTTTTATATTTAGAGAATATGAAAGCATCCATGGAAAAGGTAGATGTAGTATTCCCTGCTTTACATGGACTATATGGGGAAGACGGAACAGTACAGGGCCTTTTAGAACTTGCTGGAATGAAAAGATCTAGACAAGATGGAACAGGTAGTTGAAAAAGTGGAAAGTACCATTCAATATCCTGTATTTATTAAACCATCCAATGCTGGTTCTTCCCGTGGCATTTCAAAAGCAACCAAAAGGGAAGAACTTATTATAGGTCTGAAGATTGCCAGTGAACATGATAAGAAAATACTTGTAGAAGAAGGTATTAACGGACGTGAGGTAGAATGCGCTGTTTTAGGTGGCAATGAACCGAAAGCATCCGGTGTTGGTGAAATTCTTGCAGCTATGATTATGATGCAAAGTATAATAATGCGGAGTCAAAAACTATCATTGGACCGGAATTACCTGATAATGCAGCAGAATTAATCAGAGATTATGCTGTAAAAATCTTTAAAGCAGTGGACGGTTACGGCCTTTCCAGAGTAGACTTTTTTGTGGAACGTCAAACTGGTGAAGTAATATTTAATGAAATTAATACCTTGCCTGGATTTACAGCCATTAGTATGTATCCAATGCTATGGGAAGCAAAGGGAATTGGCAAGCCGCAGTTGATTGATAAATTAATTCAGCTTGCATTTACC
>JAQSYR010000185.1 GCA_029256035.1 Anaerocolumna sp.
CACATGAATTAAAAAAGAGGGAGGAAACTATCATCAATATTGATTATGGAATGAGCGGTGTAGGATCTAACAGTTGTGGCCCCGAATTATTGCCTAAGTTTCAATTATTAGAAAAGGATATCCAATTTAAATTAAGAATAAAACCGATTTTTAAAGAGGAAATTGCAATATTAGATATGGTAAATTTAGTGATTTAAATTTATACTTAAAAAGGAATATAAAAAATAGTAAGGAGAATTAGTATGTCACAAATATTTGAAATGCTTATGGTAATCTGTTTTGGTATTTCCTGGCCAACCTCAATTCTAAAATCTTATACAGTAAGGACAGCCAAGGGGAAAAGTCCTATCTTTTTAGTCTTTATAATGGTTGGATATCTTTGTGGAATTATATCTAAAATTGCAGCAGATAAGATTACATATGTGTTTATCTTTTATGTTATAAATTTGCTTATGGTATCCATAGATTTTGCACTGTATTTTCGAAATAAAAAATTAGACAAGATGGGTGAAAACAACCATTGAAATTACAACTGTCTCATTTTGTATTTTACATAAGAATAACAAAATATTAACTTAAACATGAAACATTCTTAACATCAAACTTATATAGTAAAGTTGTCTTAAAAAACAAATTTAAATAATAAGGGAGAGAGAGAATGAACAACAATTGGAAAAAAATTGCAGCGTCATTATTAGCAGTAGCATTATTAATTCCTTCTTTAGCAGTGTTGGGAAATAATGAAAATCAGGCACAGGCATCCGCAACTAAATCGGATGTTACAATTAAAAAGGTAGTAGAAGAACGTGGAGCGAAAATCCCAAAATATATTTTCTTATTTATTGGAGATGGTATGAGTTATCCTCAGGTTCAGGCAACATCTTATTATTTAGGAACAACTGCAAATGATGGAGATGTAGTGGCTGAAGAACTTAACTTTATGAATTTTCCTGTTGCTGGATCCGCCCAAACATATGACAGTACCTCCTTTTGTCCGGATTCTGCTTCAACTGCAACTTCAATTTCTACTGGAAATAAAACTTATAGTGGCGTTATTAATATGGACACTACATTAACAAAAGAATATGAAACTATAGCTGAAAAACTTAAGAAGCAACTTGGATATAATATTGGTGTAGTTTCCTCTGTAAACTTAAACCATGCTACTCCCGCTGCATTTTATGCTCATCAATCCTCAAGAAATAATTATTATGAAATTGGTTTAGAATTAATTGAAAGCAATTTTGATTATTTTGCAGGCGGAGCATTAAAGAGCACGACTGGAAGTAAGAAGGATCAAAAAGTCCTCTATGTTCTGGCAGAAGAAGCTGGTTATGAAGTAGTTAAAACTCAAAAAGAAGCAGAGGAACTTACTGCAAAAGATGGAAAAGCAATTGTAATCGCTGAAACATTAGCAGATTCCGATGCAATTTCTTATGACATTGATGCAAAAGCTGGAGAGTGGAGACTGGCTGACTATGTGGAGAAAGGGATTGAAGTACTTAATACCAACAAGGAAGGCTTTTTCATGATGGTAGAAGGTGGAAAGATTGACTGGGCTTGTCATGCAAATGATGCGGCTTCTACAATACAGGATACTGTGGCTTTTAGTAACGCAGTTGATGAAGCAATTGAGTTCTATAATAAGTATCCAAAAGATACTTTGATTATAGTGACTGGAGATCATGAAACAGGCGGCTTAACCATTGGATTTGCTGGAACGAATTATGATACCTACCTAACCAATATAGAAAACCAAAAAATATCTTATGCTAAATATGATTCTGAATATGTTACGAATTACAAGAAAAATAATGCTAATTTTGTAGAAGTATTATATGATATTGAGAAAAATTTTGGATTGGTACCAGAATCTAAGGCGTCCTCAGCAAAAGCTTCCACTTTAGTATTAACAGATTATGAATACGACAGATTGTATGACGCTTACTTAATGACAATGAACAATACAGATAAATTAACAGAAGAAGAATATGTGTTATATGGATCCTATGAACCATTAACAGTTACCATTACACATATCTTAAATAATAAGTCAGGTATTGACTTTAGCTCCTATTCTCATACGGGAGTTCCTGTACCGGTTTTTGCAATTGGCAATGGTGCAGAATTATTTGATGGCTACTATGATAATACGGATATTTATAAAAACATAGTAGATTTAACGAAAGTAAAATAGGGGTAAGAATAAAGTAATTGCAAGTATATACAGGGTAAAAACAATATAGAATCCTAAAAGCTATTATAGGGATAACGATAAAGAAAAGTTATTAAGTAATATGGGTTAATTGTTATATAGTGTTTAATGAATGCAGGCATGAAGGGAGTATCATGCCTGCATATAAATTATCTGATACATCCTATGTAATATGAATATAAGCATTTATTGTACATAAAGGAGCAGTATGAAAAATAGGTTAACAGACAAATTTGTACCCAATCTTTCCATCTTTATTAGTCTTATTTTATTAGCAATTCTGCTATGGATTCCTACTGGATATGAAGATGCAATTATTTATAAGGACACAGACCGTACCACTGGGGAAATCTTAGAAACAGATAATAGCATGATTCTAAGTACAGGGTTAATTCAATCAGGAGAACAAAAGTGTAAAATCAAACTATTGGGTGGTCGCTTTGAAGGACAGATTGTTGAAGGCATAAATATGCTGAATGGATCTTTGGAACAGGATAAGATTTTTTCAGAAGGTGACCGTGCATTAGTAGTAATTAGTTATGATGAAACTAATATACTTTCTGTAAATATGATTGATCATTTCAGAATCAATAAAGAGGTTTTACTAGTAGGAATTTTTGTAGTATTGTTATTATTGTTCGCAGGAAAAACTGGAATAAGGGCTCTATTATCTTTTATAGTAACTATATTAATGATTTGGAAAATATTAGTGCCAGGCTTTTTAAGGGGTTACAATCCTGTGATTTTCGGATTACTAATTACCTTAATCCTTACGATTATCACAATTACAATGGTATACGGCTTCAATAGAAAGGCAGCATCCGCAATTGCAGGAGCCTTGTTAGGAACAGTTACTACTGCCATACTCGGAATTGTTTTCACAGATTTATATCAGATTCATGGAGCAATTATGCCCTATTCCGAGAGTCTACTTTATAGTGGCTATTTGAATTTAAATCTTACTCGTATATTTATGGCTAGTATATTCATTGGTTCTGCAGGAGCAGTAATGGATTTAGCAGTAGATATTAC
>JAQSYR010000186.1 GCA_029256035.1 Anaerocolumna sp.
GGGAATTTTTCTTTTATTAAACCTACCACATATTCTGCTTCCTCAAGGTCATCTCCATGTAATACACAGATTACTTCATCGTCTTCTTTATATCTTCCCATTGATTTTTCCATATTATCTACAATGGTTGCTAGTGATTTTTTACGCCCTCTTACCGTACCGGCAGAAACAAGAGCACCTTCATTGTTAACTACAAGAATTGGCTTTACATTAATCATACTGCCTACAATTGCTGTTAACTTAGAAACTCTGCCGCCTCTTTGCAGGTGAAATAAATCATCTACTGTAAACTGAACACAAAAATTCAGCTTATTAGTTTCAATCCAATCAATGATATCATCCATGGATTTTCCGGCTTCCTTCATCATGACTGCCTTCATAATTACCATGCCTTCTCCTAAGGAAACATTCAGAGAGTCCAATACAACAATTCTGCTTCCTGGATTTTCTTCGCATATTTCAGCTGCACCTACTACTACATTGCTATGACCTCCACTTAATGCAGAAGAAAAACTAATATGTAATACATCTAGCTCCTCATCTATATATTTTTGAAAAGTTTCTCTAATAACAGCAGGGTTACTTGCCATTGTGGTAGGCATCTTACCTTCACGCATCTTATTATAAAATTCTTTTGTGGTTAAATTAATTTCGTCTCCATAGGTAACTCCATCTATATCATAATAAATCACAATTAGAATCTGCAGTTATAACAAAGTTTCTCATAACATTCTCCTTTAGTTATTATATTTTTCGCTGGTTCCTATATTGTTTCGATACTATTATTTTAAAGTAATTATTACCATATAGCAAATCATTTTTTATTTATTTAAATGGATGATTAACATTTCTTATTATTTGAAATCTTTTCTATTATTCACATTTTCATATTATTTTCGATTCCTTCGTATCATTAATGGTCGCAAATCTACTATCATTTCTAAGGAATTATTTAAGTCTAGAATTCCATATCCCCATTCTGGGTTGGGATACTTTAGTTCTGGATTTCTACTTGCTCCTTGAATTAAGATTCTATTAACATCCACACCATTCATTTGAGGTAAATTTCCTTTCATAATTCCCCATTCTAATAGTAAAGCTACAATTCCTGCACCATGGGCGGCAGCTACGCCAGTTCCCGTTGTGTTGGTAAAACTGCCTCCCATAGTAGGCGCATATATATTCACTCCGGGAGCTGCAACTTCCGGCTTAATATTGCCATTTTTAGTAAAGCCTTTACTTGCATTATAATAAAGAGTTGCATTAATAGGATTATATGCCGTTATTGTTGTTATTTTATCAGTATTGCCAATCATTAAAATTGTGGTATAATCATTGGAATTATTGAAATAAGTTTCTTTTGAAATAAAATTATCAATTGGCAGCCAAACATGAAAATTTCTTGGGAATACTTCAACGGCATATATCTGAAAACGCCATACTCCAATCATAGGGTTATGAAATCGGAATAGGATAAATTGATCTCCAACTCTGGATTCCCTCACTTGGTTATCAATATAAAGTATGGTATCATCAATTATTAGCTGCATAGTATTTTCTTGTAAAATTGTTGGAGTAATATGGGCAATATATCTACCATCAGGCGTAAAAATATCCACACTAAATACGCTGGGGGCATCTCCCCAAAATTCCATGGAAAAACCCTGTTCATTCTTTCCAACATTTAATTCCACATTGATAGTTTCATCGACATTCATTATTTCGCCATAAAAATGATGTCCTCTGTTACCTTCATTGCCTGCTGCCACAACAATGGATCTACCACGAATAGCATTTACATTATTTAGATATTCGCACAAGTAACACTGTCCCATATGTGCTCCCTGGGAAGTTCCTACACCAAGACAGATCACCAGAGGACGATTTAAAGTTTCAGCTAACTTTTGAAGATAAGTAACTCCCATCATAATATCATTTTCCTGAAAACATATTGCAGATTCTGGAATGAAAAAAAATTCTTTTAAATATGGTTTTGCTTGTTTTAACTTAACTATTGCAAAATCAGCATCTGGGGCAGCACCTATAAAGTTAGTATTAGCTGGATTATAGCCTCCAGCAATTCCTGCCATCATTGTACCGTGGCCTATTTCATCAGTACTTGGAACGACGGAAAGTGGATCTTCTTCCATTAAAGCTTGGTTAATCTCTTCCTTGGTATATTCCCTGCCATAGTAAATGTCCGCAGGATATCTATCATTACTTTCTATATTTTGATCCCAAATTGATACAATTCGTGTAGTATGATCTGTCTTAAGGAACAGAGGATTTGTATATTCAATTCCAGTATCGATGATGCCAATTAAGATACCGCTTCCTTTTAAATCATTAGTTTGCATTGTTCTAAGGTGTGAAATTCCTCCCTCCTCCATTCCTGTTGCAGACAATAATCCAAAGCATTTGGGAATTGCGATATAAGAATATTTATATACACTATTATAGGTCATATTACTTACTGGAATAAACACAGTTGAAAATTTATTATTTATTTCATTTACAGAATAAGCTATATTAGCAAAACTATCTGAAATTCTATTACTCATATAAATTAAGTCTGCATACTCATTGCTGGTTATCTTATATCTTTCCTGGTCATTCATTTAAATACCCATCCCCATCATTTTATTAATATATATGATTCATAGTCCAAAACATTTCCTATTGCCTGTTACTTTATATTTAGTTAAACGTCACCTATCCTTAGAGGATTCATATAATACTGTATAACAATAATAGGAGGAACCTATGGGAGAACTATTACAAATTAAAGATATCAGTTATAGTTACCATAATTTAAACGGAGAAACACTTGCACTAAAAGATGTTTCTTTTCATGTAAATGATGGTGAGTTTCTTGCAATTGTTGGCCCTAGTGGATGCGGAAAATCAACTCTTCTCTCATTAATAGCAGGTCTTATACGCCCTGACTATGGTGAAATTAATATAGATAATAAAAACATAAAATTATCAGGTAAAAATATAGGATATATGCTGCAAAAGGATCACTTGTTAGAATGGAGGTCAACCCTTAAAAATCTAACCTTAGGCTTGGAAATTCAGAATAAACTCACAGATAGTAGCTATGTTCTAATTAATGATATGTTATCAACTTATGGTTTAATCACTTTTAAGAATGCCAAACCTTCTGAATTGTCTGGCGGAATGCGCCAGAGAGCAGCCTTAATTCGCACTCTTCTGCTAGAACCGGATATTTTACTGCTTGATGAGCCATTTTCAGCGCTGGATTACCAGACCAGACTTGAAGTTGCAGATGATATCTGGGGAATAATTAGAAAGGAAAAAAAGACAGCCATATTAATTACTCACGATATTTCAGAGGCAGTCTCAATGGCCGATCGAATTATAGTATTATCAAATCGGCCTGGCACTGTAAAGAGTATAATTGATGTGAATTTAACCGTTTCTGACAAGACTCCTTTTCGTTCAAGAAGTGCTCCTGAATTCAAGGATTACTTCAATTTAATATGGAAGGAGCTAAATCATAATGAAATTAACTAAAAAGATTGTTACTTCAGAAGAACTTGGTTTTTCTCCCTCTCATCAACAATATTTGTTAAAATATATTGCTAAAATGCGTACCATACGATTTTATCAAATTATCATCATTTTAAGTTTTATTGTACTATGGGAGATAACAACCAGACTTTCCATATTGAATTCCTTTATCTTTAGTAGTCCTTCTAGAGTTGTAAAGACATTTATGGAAATGGCAGCAGACGGAAGTGTATTTTTTCA
>JAQSYR010000187.1 GCA_029256035.1 Anaerocolumna sp.
TCAGACAAAGGAGTTAAAATGAATTTATTAAATGTGGAAAAGATGAGCAAAAGTTTTACCGATAAGGTATTATTTCATCAGGTAACTCTGGGTATCAATGAAGGAGATAAAATCGGTGTGATTGGTATTAATGGAACCGGTAAATCTACTTTGCTTAAAATGATTGCTGGTTTAGAAGAACCTGATGAAGGCAGTGTTATTAAAGGCAAGAATATAAAGGTAGAGTATTTGGCCCAGGCTCCTGTATTTAATGAAAGCCTTTCTATATTAGAGAATGTGGTAACGGGAAAAAGAGCAGAAGAAGAATATCGTAATCTGGAAGGGGAAGCAAAAACCATGCTTCAAAAGTTAGGGATCTCTGATTATGATGGAAGAATTGATGTTTTATCCGGAGGTCAAAAGAAAAGGGTAGCACTTGTCCGGACCTTATTAACTCCTGCTAATATTCTGGTGTTGGATGAACCTACAAATCATTTGGATAATGATATGGCTGAATGGCTGGAAGAGTATCTGAATAAATATAAAGGCGCACTTATAATGGTAACCCACGACCGCTATTTCTTAGATAAAGTTACAAATAAGATTATTGAGATCGATAAAGGAAGTATTTATACGTATATTGCTAACTATACAAAGTTCCTTGAATTAAAAGCTGAGCGTGAAGACATGGAAATGGCTACAGAACGCAAGAAAAAAAGTCTTTATCGTATGGACCTAGAGTGGATGCAGCGTGGTGCCAGAGCCCGGTCTACCAAACAAAAAGCACATATCCAAAGATTTGAGGAACTAAGGGACCGTAAGGTAATAGAAAAAGATAAGAACGTTGAAATAAATTCCCTGTCTACAAGATTAGGGAAAAAGACCATAGAAATAAACCAGGTAAGTAAACAGTTTAATGATCAATGGCTAATTAAGGATTTTACCTATATTTTATTAAAAAATGATCGCATTGGTATTGTTGGTCCCAATGGTGCCGGCAAAACCACTCTGTTAAAAATCATTACTGGCAATCTTGAACCAGAAGAAGGAACTGTGGAAATAGGAGAAACAGTTAAAATCGGGTATTTTTCACAGGAAAATGAATATATGGATCAAAGTCTGAAGGTAATCGATTATATAAGAGAAGTTGCAGAGTACATTGAAACCAGTGAAGGAAGTGCCAGTGCATCACAGATGCTTGAAAGATTTCTGTTTACGGGAGCCATGCAGTATTCGCTTATTTCTAAATTATCCGGTGGAGAAAAACGTAGACTGTATCTGTTAAAAGTACTTATGGAAGCTCCCAATATTTTAATCCTTGATGAACCAACCAATGATTTAGATATTAGGACCCTTACTATTTTAGAAGACTATTTGGATACTTATGATGGTATCGTTGTTACCGTATCTCATGACCGTTATTTTCTGGATCGTATTGTAGACCGTATCTTCGCATTTGAAGGTAACGGAGTAATAAAACAATATGAAGGTGGATTCTCAGATTATAAATTAGCGGTAATGAATAGTGATTTATCTAATGGTGAAGAGAATAAAGTTAATCTTTTTGCAAAACAGGTGGAATCAAAGGAAACCGGTACAGGTAAATCAAAACCAAAAGAAGATAAAGTGAAATTCTCTTATAACGAAAAACGTGAATATGAGGAAATTGATACAATTATTGCAACTCTGGAAGAAAAAATCGAAACATTAAACAAAGAGATAGAGGATTCCTCTAGTAATTATTCTAAATTAAATGAGTTGATGACACAGAAAGAGGAAATAGAAAAGCAACTGGAAAGTAAGATGGAACGTTGGGTATATTTAAATGACCTGGCAGAACAAATTGAAAATGCAAAAAGTAAATAATAGCACTAGGCATAAAACATTAAGCATTAACCAAAAAAAGTGTGTAGATTAAGTTAATCTGTCTAGGCATTTGAATAAAATCACAAAAAACAGGAGGAATAGAAGATGTCAAAAATTGAAGTGGTAAGAGCAGAAATGGTAAGTGCAATGAAAGCAGGCAACAAACCAAGAAAAGATGCACTTTCTGCACTACTAACAGCATTAAAAAATGTACAAATTGATAAACGTGCTGAGTTAACGGAGGAAGAAGAAAATGCAGTTGTTTTAAAGGAAATAAAACAACTAAAAGAAACCTTAGAATCTGCACCAGAAAGCAGAACTGACATTATCGATGAATGTAAATTCAGAATCCAAGTTTTAAGTGAATTTGCTCCAGTATTTTTAAGTGAAGAAGAGATCAAAGATATTATAAAAGAGATTCTGACCCAATTGGAAATTACGAATCCTACAACAAAGGATAAAGGAAAAATCATGAAAGAACTTATGCCAAAAGTAAAAGGCAAATCAGATGGTAAGCTTGTAAATGATTTAGTTGCTTCTATGATGCAAGAGTAATATAACTTGAGATTCCATATTATTGCTAAAACCTTAGTCATATGTTTGATTCACCTAGAATATACTGTAGGAGAATAAGAATGACAATGTAAGGGGGAGCCTGATATGCCTGATTATAGAAGATTGGTCTCATACATTTATAACTATGAAAAAGGTTTAAAACGAAATAATGTGGGATATGCCAGAGTGGAAGCTCGTAATGGGCAGTGTAAATTTACGCTCCATATTACAGCTCCCAGCTTAAACGAAAGAAACTTAAAGGCATATATGTTTAAAAGAAGCGAAGGCGGCCTTAGGGGAATATTATTGGGTACTATAACAATAAGAAATGGTATTGGAGAATTGAAAGGGCAAACGGACTCTATGAACCTAATGAATTCTTCCTATACATTAGATGATATTGGTGGAATCGTTATCTTTTTGTCAGAAGATAAGTTTTTTGCCACAGAATGGGATGACCTACCAATTAATATGGAGGTTGTATCCACCATTTGCCAAGAGCAGAAAGATGTAGCATGTTTACCTGAGGAAATCGGGGAAGAGGCAGAAAAAGAGTCTGAAAAAGAGTCAGAAAAAGAATCTGAAAAAGAATCTGAAAAAGAATCAGGTGAGTTACCAGAAGCCTGGGGCCATATAGGGGAAGAAACAGAGCAACCGGATACCGGCAGAAATGAAGAAAGGGATCAGTGGGAAGACTATAATACAGACAAATATTATAGAGATATGCCTTTTCTAAACGAGATGGAAAGTAGGAATAAATCTGAGGATGAGCCTACGGAGTCAGTATCCATAGAAGCCCAGTTGGCCAATGAACAGAATGCTGCTTTGGAG
>JAQSYR010000188.1 GCA_029256035.1 Anaerocolumna sp.
GGAAAAAAAGCAGATGGTTCAGAGAAGACTAACCTTCATGATGAAGTAAAATTGTTTTTGTCTGAGGAAACGATAGCTAATTTTAGTGAAGTTTATATGACTACTGCTGTAGAATGGGATTTCCAAGTGATTTATGAGGACGAGCAGATTCTAATAGTCAATAAACCGGCAGGTCTATTATCTCAAAAAGCCAAACCAGAAGATATTTCACTGGTAGAACAAATTATTTCTTATTTACTAAAGAATGGCAAGATTACAGAACAGGAACTGCAAACCTTTAAACCAGCCATCTGTAATCGTCTTGATCGTAATACAAGTGGTTTAGTAGTGGCAGGAAAAACCTTAGCTGGTTTGCAGACTATGTCTGAATTGTTCCGGGATAGAACCCTTAGCAAATATTATTTGTGCATTGTAAATGGGAAAATAACAAAACCTCAAAGTATAACAGGATACTTAAACAAAGATGAAAAATCCAACCAGGTTACCATATCATCGAAAGAAAAAAATGGATGGGAGCCGATTAAGACAGAATATCATCCAATTCTTTCAAATGATAGGTACACGCTCTTAAAAGTAAAACTAATTACAGGAAAAACACATCAGATTCGTGCCCATTTAAGTAGTATAGGCCATCCAATTATTGGAGATGGAAAATACGGTGATAAAAAAATAAATCAATTGATGAAATCAAGATATGGATTGAATAATCAATTACTGCATTCCTATGAGATAATTTTTCCTAAGATGCAAAATAGATTTGAAAACTTATCGGAGAAAGAATTTACGGCAAATTTACCACAGCAATTTTTACAGATAAAAAGTGATTTATTAAATGAGCAGCAGGGGGAATAGATATGCCTTCATGGAATTCAAGAGGACTACGGGGTTCTGCACTAGAAGAACTAATTAATTTGACCAATACGCGATACAGGGAGAAAAAACTTGCTTTAATACAAAAAGTGCCTACTCCAATTACGCCAATCACTATTGATAAGGAAAACCGTCATATTACCCTGGCTTATTTTGAAGAAAAAAGTACAGTGGATTATATCGGTGTAGTTCAGGGAATTCCTGTGTGTTTTGATGCGAAAGAATGTGCAGTTGATACCTTTTCTTTACAGAATGTTCATGAGCACCAGATTAATTTTATGAGGGAATTTGAAGAACAGGGGGGCATAGCTTTCCTGTTGATTTATTATTCAAAGAAACAAATTTATTACTATTTACCTTTTGGTAAATTATATGAGTTTTGGGAGAGATCCATTAAGGGTGGAAGAAAAAGCTTCCGGTTTGATGAACTTGACCTTGAGAATGAAATTGAATGTAAAAATAATTTATATATACATTATCTTAAGAATTTAGCAAAAGATATTGAAGACAGGGAATAAAACATATGTAAAATACCTATGCATAAAAATATTGACATATAAAAATGAATGACATATAATAATTTACATTAGTATGGTAGTGAATTATCACGTTACTACGATAAAGTAAAGTTTCGGATTATTTCAAGAATGGAGAATTTTATGAATGATATATTATTACATACACCAGAAGGTGTGAGAGACATTTATAACTCTGAATGTGAAAAAAAGCTGCAATTACAGAATAACTTACATCGTGTAATGAAATTACATGGTTTTAAAGATATACAGACTCCTACCTTTGAATTTTTTGATATATTCAGTAAAGAAAGAGGTACCGTTGCTGCAAAAGACATGTATAAATTTTTTGACAGGGAAGGGAATACTCTGGTACTAAGACCTGATATTACTCCTTCAATTGCAAGATGTGCAGCAAAGTATTATAAGGATGAGAATTTGCCAATACGCTTATGCTATGTGGGCAGTACATTTATTAATAACAGCAGCTATCAGGGAAAGTTAAAGGAATCTACCCAGCTAGGAGCGGAATTGATTAATGATAGTTCCACGGATGCTGATGCCCAGATGCTGGCATTAACTATTGAATGTTTACTTCAGGCTGGATTGGAAGAGTTTCAGGTAGAAATCGGAGAAGCAGATTTCTTCCGAGGTTTAGTAGATGAAGCAGGTTTTAATGAAGAGGAAGAGACCCAACTTCGTATTCTAATTGAGAATAAGAATATGTTTGGGGTAGAAGAGATGATTTCCAGTAAAGAAATCAGTAATGAATTAAAAACAGTATTTCTAACCTTGCCGGAATTATTTGGCGCATTAGATAAACTAACCTATGCCAAATCACTTACCAAGAATGAAAGAGCACTAAAAGCCATTGAAAGATTAGAACAACTATATGAAATCTTAACCTTATATGGTTTGGAAAAATATATTACCTTCGACCTTGGAATGTTAAGCAAATATAATTACTATACTGGTATTATTTTTCGAGCTTACACTTATGGTACAGGGGATACTATAGCAAATGGAGGGCGTTATGATAATCTTGTAAGTCAATTTGGCAAACAGGCTCCCGCAATTGGGTTAGCTATTTTAGTGGACCAACTGATGCTAGCCTTATCCAGACAAAAGATTGACATTGTTTCTGAAAATGAAAATACTCTTATTTTATACCAGGATACTTTGAGAGAACAGGCGATTGCTCTTGCAAATCATTTTAGAAGCCAGAGCATGAATATTGAATTATTAAGTAAAGCAGATGATTTAACGTTAGATAGTTATACAGAATATGCCAAGAGAATGAACATTGGTGGAATCCTATATTTTGAAACGAAAGATATAATTAAGGTGATTCGCTCTGATAATGGTGAGATTCAAGAAGCTAGAATCTGGGATTTTATGGCTTAGCTTAATGATTAGTCGAGTAGAAGAAGATTGGAGTAAAAATAAAATATGAGATATTTAACGTTTGCCCTTGCAAAGGGGAGATTAGCAAAACAGACAATGGAATTGTTTGAAAAAATAGGATATACCTGTGAAGAAATGAACGATCCCAAGTCCAGAAAATTGATTTTTGTAAATGAAGAACAAAAAATTAAAATATTTTTAGCAAAGGCCAATGATGTGCCAACTTATGTAGAGTATGGGGCAGCAGATATTGGTGTGGTTGGAAAAGACACCATATTAGAAGAAGGAAGAAAATTATACGAAGTCATAGATTTAGGCTTTGGTAAATGCAGAATGTGTGTGGCCGGTCCAAGAAGTGCAACCAAGCTGCTGCAACACAGTGAATTAATTCGTGTTGCCACCAAATATCCCAATATTGC
>JAQSYR010000189.1 GCA_029256035.1 Anaerocolumna sp.
AATTATGCCTCCTTTAGAAATCACTGCTTCCAACCCTCAAAACGTTGATGATTTCCAAACCCAAAGAGTTGCAATGATTATTCATTATTCTCCGATTACCCAAGCTTATATAAGTGCAGGCCTTAACTTTGGTATTGAACGTACACCAAAAGGTCTAGAAAAAGAGGCATTCTGGATCAATCCTTCTATGGTTTACAGTATTACGAAAGATACGAAAGCTCCAGAAGCAGCTGCTGAACTGATTAATTTTATGGTGAATAATGAAGAAGCTGGTAATATTTTAGCCCTTGAACGTGGAGTACCTAGTAATAGTGTTATTCGTGGTAATATTGTTCAAACACTTAGTGATGCAGAAAAGAGAATGTTTGAGTGCATTGAGAAATCTACATCAGACGATGTTGCAAACGAACCGTTTCCGGCAGGTTACATGGAAATTCATGCATTATTTAAACGTGAATTTGAAAATATGATGTATGGAAAATATACTCCTCAAGAGTTATTGGATGTACTTGAATCAGAAAGTAATAAAATTCTTCAGAAATTTTATAAATAGTAAGACCTGTTTCATCTGAAGAAAGGAGTACAAAGTGTTCGGAGTAAAAGCGAAACAAATAAGCAATTCAAAATACAATAATAAAGAAGCTTTTTTATTTCTATTACCATGGATTATTGGTGTATTGGTATTTACAATTTGGCCAATGATTCAATCCCTTTGGATGTCATTTACGGATTATTCGATCTATGGTAATCCAAAATTTATAGGATTTGATAATTATGTTGAAATGTTTACTGGGGACAGAATGTTTAAGACAAGTTTAATAATAACATTTCAGTATGTACTATTATTTGTTCCAGTAAAAACCATTGCAGCCTTATTAGTTGCCAAATTACTAAATCAAAAAATTAAAGGAATGGCAATTTATCGTACAATTTATTATATTCCATCGATTATTGGAGCTGGTGTTGCTATGGCAGTTACATGGAAAATAGTTCTTTCAAGAACTGGCTTTGTAAACCAGCTACTGGATAGTATTGGATTGGGACCATTCGATTTCCTAACAAGTCCTGATATGTCACTAGGAACACTTGCAATGATGGGCGCTTGGCAGTTTGGTTCTGCCATGGTGGTATTCTTAGCGGCATTAAAGCAAGTTCCAAAAGATTTATATGAAGCTGCAGATATAGATGGAGCTGGTAAAGTGAGACAATTTTTCAGAGTGACACTTCCAATGATATCATCTACAATTTTATTTAACCTAATCATGGGTATTATTAATGCCTTTCAGGTGTTTACCCAGGTATCCGTTATTACTAACGGTGGTCCGGCAGATTCAACTTATGTATATATGCTGCATCTTTACAGGACTGCATTTGAATCTCACAGAATGGGTTATTCTTCTGCATTAGCATGGATATTAACATTGATTATACTCGGCTTTACATTGTTGATTTTCTTGTCGTCTAAGAAGTGGGTATATTATGAAAATTAATAAAAGGCAGGTGTGATTTAATGAATGAAAAAACCAAAAGTATTGTTAACCATTTGATTTTAATTGCAGGTAGCTTTATCATGTTATTTCCAATGGTTTGGCTGATTAGCAGTGCATTTAAACCAGGTTCCGAGATTTTTAACAGTGAATTCAAACTAATAAGTGAGAATTTTACGTTACAAAATTTTGTTGACGGATGGTATGTAAACCCTACACACAGCTTCGGTTATTTCTTAAAAAATACTTTTATATTAGTAGGATTTGTAATATTTGGAACCGTCATATCCAGTTCGTTAACAGCATTTGCTTTTGCAAGATTAAATTTTAAAGGTAAATGGATTTTGTTCATGTTTATGTTGGCAACAATGATGCTTCCTGCACAAGTAACATTAATTCCAAAATATATTATGTTTACAAAAATGGGATGGATTGATAGCTATTTACCATTTATTGTTCCAGCATTTTGTGCTGTCAATGGATTTCATATATTTTTAATGGTTCAGTTTATTCGAGGTATTCCAAAAGATCTTGATGAAGCTGCATATATTGATGGTTGTAGCACGTTTACAATTTACAGACAGATTATTATGCCATTATGCAAGCCAGTATTGTTCTCTGTTGCTATATTTACATTTATCTGGACATGGGATGATTACATTAATCAATTGATCTACATAAGCTCAGTAGATAAATTTACCGTATCCTTATTTTTAAGAAGTTTAATTGACAGTACATCTAGTGTTGCTTGGGGACCACTCCTTGCTAATACATTGATTAGTTTATTACCAAGTATAATTTTATTCTTTATCGCACAACCATATTTTGTTGAGGGCATTGCGACTTCAGGATTAAAAGGATAAGAAGGGGTGTTTAAAATTGAAAAAAAAAGATGCAATAAAATTGGCCGTTATAGGTTGTGGATTCAGAGGATTTGCTTACTCGGATTATACTCTTGATAATCCGAAGGAAGCGCAAGTAGTATGTGCTTGTGATATTCTTCCTCAGAGATTAGATCAATTTGGAGAACACTATCATGTTAAAAAGGAAATGAGATTTCTTGATGCAAAAACAATGCTTGATAGTGTATCGGAAATTGATTTAGTAATTGTAGCAAATCTGGATGCTGGACATTTTGAAGTAGCAAAGATGGCATTAGAAAAAGGGCATCATTGTTTATTAGAAAAACCAATGTCTCCAGATCCATGGGAAAGTTTAGAACTAGTGCGTATTGCTAAGGAGAATAACTGCCAGTTACTGGTATGTCATGTATTAAGATACACTCCATTATTTAGTACAATAAAACAACTCTTAGAAAAAGAAGAGATTGGTAGAATTATATCAATACATCATGCAGAAAATGTTTCGTATTCTCATATTGCTCATAGTTACGTACGTGGCAATTTTAGAAATTTAAGCCCTATTATCTTAGCAAAATCCTGCCATGACCTTGATATTTTAAATTGGATGGCTGGTAAGAAGTGTAAAAAAATTAGTTCCTTTGGCTCCTTAACCTACTTTAAAGAAGAAAATGCTCCAGCAGGCGCCTCTAAAAGATGTATGGATTGTTCTGTAGAAGAGGATTGCCCATTTTCAGCCTGCAAGCAATACTTAACCGATAATACCAATTGGCCAACTAGTATGATAAGTGTAGATACATCCCTGGAAGCAAGAACAAAAGCTGTCAAAGAGGGTGATTATGGGCGTTGTGTAT
>JAQSYR010000190.1 GCA_029256035.1 Anaerocolumna sp.
GCATTAGAAATCAAATTGATAAAAATTCGATTTAAGTGATTCTCATCTGCTTCAAGAACAACATCATTTTCTACTGCAATATTTGCAGTAATGTTTTTTCCAATAAACATTGGCTGATATTTCTCTATTATATTTCTAATTAGCTTAGATAAATTCACCTGGCTCTTATTTATCTTTATCTCTTCTCCCTCAATTATCGAAAGATCTGAAAGTTCTTTAATTAAGCCAGTGAGGCGTAGGATTTCTTCGTGAACCATGCCAAGTCTCTTCTCATCAGGTTCCCATATTTTATCCATAAAAGCTTCAATATGGCTTTGCAAGGTTGCAAGTGGAGTTCTAAGTTCGTGAGCCATATCCGATGTCATTCTTCTTCTTAATAATTCTTGATAATTCAGCTTTTCCGATAATTCGAGAATGGACCTGGATAACTCGTTTAACTCATAGGTATCCGTGTCAACGGTTTGTAACTGCTTAAACTTTCCACTTTTTATTAACTTAGTGTTATTTATAATCAGATAGATGGGTTCTAAAAACTTTTTGGAGATACGGGTACTTAAAAGCATGGAGATAATCACCGAGAAGATAAATGCAATTGCAAATACAATATTAATGGTACTTAAAAACTGCTGATCCTCAATAGATGAAATAATACTTCCTGGTCTCCCAACATCAATTGAGCCAATTACTTCTCCTTTATATTTAAATGGATAATTTTTAAAAGTAAGGCTACTTTCATTGATCAGCTCTCCTCCCATATCCGTTATTAAGTGGGAGGTACTGCTATTCCAGATGATATTATCCTGCATATCTCTTAAACGAACTGCTACAGATTCACTAAAGGTATAATGAACCATACTCATAAGAGCCTGAGAATTTAACTGATTATAATCGCTATAAACCTGTTCCATGTACTGAACTACTTTTTGGTCATCACGGATTCGGGATTCTTTTATGTAGTTTGAAAAAAAGAGGGTTATGCTGATATTTGCAATTAAAGTAATAAATGCAATGCATAATAAGGAAATAAAAATAAAATATTTTCCTAACTGTTTATTAATTTTAATCATATCAGCATTTCACCTCTTTCGGTCAAATGTTATTCCATATGACCACTTTCTTTTTCTTCTATTGCAGATTCCTTAACTGCTTTCTTTTTGTTACCACCAAACATCATAAACATCATTCCACCCATCATAATCGGGCAGATAAATGGCGCAATTGCACCTAATATCACTGCTAATTGTGGGCTTAATTTTGTAATAAAGGGCAGAGATAATATAATAATAATTGGCAACCCACAACAAACTATCATATGAAGCATATGTTTTAATGGACTATGTTTGTGTGAACATTCATTTTTATCGTTGTTACAATTCATAAATAACCTCCTATATTTTGATTTATTTTATTTGAATACAGAAATTCGATTTTTCTATATTTCAAATTAAGTATAAACCCTGAATATGTAGGTATTATGAAGAAATATTTTATTCTAAGCTATTTAACTCTTCCCCTCCAAATTTGTAACCAATGCCACGAACTGTTACAATATATTTTGGATTGGTACTATCCTCTTCTATTTTACTTCGCAGATTTTTAATATGAGAATCAATAGTTCGTTCAAAACCATCAAAATCTACTCCAAAAGCGATAGATATGAGTTCATCTCTGGTAAATGATTTTTTAGGATATTTTACGAGCGTAGATAATAATTTAAATTCATTGGGAGTTAACTTTACAATTTTTCCGTTTTTCTTAACTACAGCTTCATTAAAGTCAACAATTAAATCATTATTATTCCAACTCATAGTATTAAAGAGGGGTGAAGTTCCATCCTTACATCTTCTAAGAAGACTTCCAACTCGAACGACTAACTCTCTTGGGCTAAATGGTTTTGTTAAATAGTCATCAGCCCCAATATCAAAGCCAGTTATTTTATCATTTTCCTGTGATTTAGCAGTTAACATAATGATAGGAATTCTTGACTTTTTACGGATTGACTGACAGACCTGTTCCCCTGAGATTTTAGGAAGCATTAAATCCAGCACGACTAAATCCGGCTGGACTGTTTCAAACTGTTTTAAAGCCTGCTCACCATCATAGGCGGTAACTACTTTATAATTACTATTTTCCAAATACGCTTTTACAGCCTCTACAATTTTAACTTCATCATCTACTACCAGTATTTTAATCTCATCCGTCTTCATATGGGTTCCCTCTTTATATATTTAAGTTATATTATAATACCATATATTTTATTTTTTTGTAACAAATAATTGGCAGGTTTTACATCCTTTTGCAATTGTATCTCCAAGTTCATACTCAAAATCATCATATTCACTTATAATTCCTCTGTCACCATCCATTGCTATATCACAATATTCTGCAATGTCTTCCTCGCTGATCCCAAGTTTCTGCCAAGCTGCTACCAAAGGACAATAGTGAAAGGTTACTGTTAATTTATCTTCTGTAACTTCTGTTTCCATATCAAATATTTTCTGGGTATTCTCTGGAAGAAAAGCATCTGTAAATACATTTAAATCACTGGTTCTAGGTAATTTACTAACCCCGTGAAATGCACCGCAGCGATAAATTGCATCTCTTGCAAATGAAGTATCTAATCCACGTTTTTTTGCTTCCTCTATTAATAATGCAAACCATGTTGCACGGTGTTCAATTGCTGAACGTAATTCTTCAATATGGGTTCCCTGTTCTTTTTTATTATTTGTTATCATAATTATCTCCTCTTTTTCTTAATTTTACAATTTAGAATTTTCAAAAGATTCTAAAGTTTCTTCACTTACAGTTTCATTTAACAACTCACCTAAATACGCTTTTTTAACATCATTGTGGTTAAGTAATTGCTCCGTTGTGCCAGATAATTTCACAGTACCATTCTCAAGCACATAAGCTCTGTTTGCAACACGTAAAGCCATCGTTGCATTTTGTTCTATTAATAAAATACTAATTCCTTTACGGTTAATATCTTTAATCATCTGAAATATTTGCTTTACCAGATTAGGAGCAAGACCTAAAGACGGCTCATCCAGTAACAGTAACTTAGGCTTACTCATAAGTGCCCTTGCAATTGCAAGCATTTGCTGTTCTCCACCAGACATGGTTCCTGCCAGCTGTTTTTTTCTTTGGGCAAGCCTTGGAAACAT
>JAQSYR010000191.1 GCA_029256035.1 Anaerocolumna sp.
ATTCTGGATTACATAATCAATATTAACCAGTTTACCATTTACTCTGGCTCCTACCATTTTATTACCGACAGCACTGTGAATGCTATAGGCAAAGTCTATGGGGGTGGAACCATTAGGTAGATTTTTAACATCTCCTGTTGGAGTAAAACAGTATACACTTTCTGAAAATAAATCTAAATCGCTTTTTAATAAACTTAAGAATTCTTTATTATCAGACATATCCCGCTGCCATTCCAGAATCTGACGAAGCCAGGTAAGTTTTGCCTCTTCGGTATCTCTGGAGTTTTTACCATCAACACCCTCTTTGTACTTCCAATGGGCAGCAATACCGTATTCCGCAGTTCGATGCATATCATAGGTACGAATCTGAATTTCAAAGGGCTGTCCATTAGGTCCAATAAGAGTCGTATGCAATGACTGATACATATTTGGTTTTGGCATGGCAATATAGTCTTTAAATCTGCCCGGAATTGGTTTATACATTTCATGTATTACTCCTAAAGCAGCATAACAATCTTTTACTGAATCCACAATAATACGAACTGCAAATAAATCATAGATTTGGTCCAGGGTTTTATTCTGATTGACCATTTTTTTATAAATGCTAAAGAAATGCTTTACACGTCCATCAATCTTCGCTTCAATTCCAACTTCTATGATATGATGTTTTACCTGTGCTACTATACTATTAATAAATTGTGTACGTTCCACATTCTTGGCATTGATTTTTTCAGTTAAATCTTTATAAATTTCTGGTTCTAGGTATTGTAAAGATAAATCATCTAATTCTATTTTAATTTTGGAGATATTCTTTTTGTTTAATAGGTGTCTGATACTGAAGAGTTCTCATATTGTGAAGTCTGTCAGCAAGTTTTATTAATATAACACGAATGTCCTTTGCCATGGCAAGAAACATTTTTCTAAGATTCTCTGCCTGGATTTCGACTTTATCTTTTGAATAACTTAACTGCGTCAGTTTCGTTACACCATCCACTAACAGTGCAATTTCATCATTAAATTCCTTGGCCACCTGTTCTGTGGTATAAACCGTATCTTCAACAACATCATGAAGCAATCCGGCAATTATGGTTTCCTTATCAAGTTCAAGTTCTGCAAGAATGATTGCAACGCATAAGGGGTGGATAATATAGGGTTCACCGGACTTTCTTTTCTGGTCCTGATGTGCCTTATCTGCAACACGGTATGCTTTTTCAATCAAGGAAATATCACCGGAAGGATGATAACTTTCCACAACTTTAACTAATTTATGAAAAAGCTCATCTGGGCTTGTAAAATCAGCTGGAGCCTGTAAGTCTATATTATCTAACTTTGGATTTTCCAGTTCATTCTTCTTATTAAAATCATTATTTAACTGTTCATTACCCATTGCATCCATGATATCACCACCTTGTTTTTAAGTCTATCTTTTCATTATAATCATTTTTATTTAAAAAATCAATATTTCTCGACAAATAAAAAACCCATCAAGGGCTTGTCCTTTTAATCCTTCTAATTCAATTAAGAACACGATTTTTACTACCTCACCACCTAAACCTTCAATTAACTTGGTAATAGCTTCAATTGTACCGCCAGTAGCTATTAGGTCATCAATAATTACTACTTTATCTCCTGGTTTAATGGCATCTTTGTGCATCTCTATAACAGCAGTACCGTACTCAAGTGCATACTCTGCTTCTACAGTTTCTAATGGAAGTTTACCCTTCTTACGAATTGGAATAAATGCTTTATTTAAATTATAAGCAATCGGTACGCCAAAGATAAATCCCCTGGATTCTGGTCCTATGATAATATCAAAATCTACATCTTTTAGATGCTCTTGCATCTGATCTATGGACATTCTCAAACTGTCTTTATCCTGTAATACACTGGTTACATCACGAAAAATAATTCCTTCTTCCGGAAAATCCGGTATACTTCTAACATATTCTTCTAATTTCTTCATGATCTTCCTCTTTCCCTATCCTATATTAATTAAGTGTTTGTCACACTCTAGCCGCAGTAAAATACCAAAATGATTATATCATTTTTGCTAATAAATAGCAATTATTTTCATACTATATCTGATAATTTTGAATTATAATCTGAATGGTTTGATTCCCATTATACTCATTTATATTTGGGTAATAGGTTGCGGAAAAACTGACAGAATTATCCCGATTTTGAAACATTTTATCGATTTCATTTTGTCCATACTTATCTTTTAGTGGTGCCAGAAAAGCTTCCGGCTCTCCAAAAAATAATGCATCCATAACTTTTCCATATTCATTTACCACCTGAAATTTTAGAACATTAGCATTTTTCCCAAGTATATTTGCTTTCCTGACTTTTAGGTTTCGCTCAGCAAAGATTGGTTTTGGGAAAGTCCCGCTGCCATTGGATGTCCACCGAAGCTTAACAATAAATCTTTACATTTGCTTAACTCTTCATAAATATTAAACTGTTCAATGGAACGGCAGGAGCCTTTTACCTTATTTTCTGCTCTTGTTAATACAATGGAAGGTTTATTGTATTTTTCCCGCAATCTGCCTGCTATGATTCCTGCAAGACTTTCATGACATTCCTCTAAAAATACCACTAGAACTTTGTCCTTTTGTATAGTAGAATTCTCCACTATATCAATGGCTTGTTCTAAGCCTTTTAAAGTCATGTCTTTTCTAATGTCATTTAATTCTTTTAGCTCTTTTGCTAATATTTCTGCTTCCTTCTCGGTTTGTGAAAGTAATAGTTTTAATCCTTTTTTTGCACTATCCAGACGGCCGGAAGCATTGAGGCAAGGTCCTATGATAAATCCAAGATGATAAGCTGACAACTTGGACTTATTTACGTTACCCTCCTCCATTAAAGCATTTAAACCATAGTTTTGGGTATTTTTAAGTAAGTCCAGACCATTTTTAACAATAATCCGGTTCTCATCTACTAAATCCATAACATCACAAACAGTTGCTATAGCAGCAATTTCCAGGAGAGGGCTTAATTCATTTGGTGAAATATCAGACTTTTCATAGATTGCCTGAATCAATTTATATGCCACTGCCCCACCACATAACATTTTCCATGGATAATTACACTCCACTTGTTTTGGATTGACTACTGCATCTGCATTTGGTATTTTGTAATATGGGATATCATGATGATCCGTAACAATTACTGTCATTCCCAGATCTTTTGCTTTTTGTACCTGTTCAAATGCAGAAATTCCATTATCACACGTAAGCAGAGTATCTACACCATCTTCATATGCTGCTTCAATAATCTGCATATTTATACCATACCCGTCTTTTACTCGATCCGGGATTTCATAATCTATGTTAGCACCACATTTTAACAACCCAGTATATAAGATATAAGTAGAAGAGACTCCGTCCACATCATAATCTCCAACGATTCGAATTTTTTTACCGGACTGTATCTTTTGTAATAATATATTACAGGCTTTATCCATATCCTTCATAAGAAAAGGATTATGCAAGTAGGATAATTCTGGATGTAAGTAGCTTTCAATTTCTTCCGTGGTCATCTGATTTCTGTTTACCAGTAACCTAGCAATAACTTCACTTATCTGGAACCGTTCCATTAAAGCCTTAAAGTCTGCTTTTTTATTCTTTACAACCCAATTTTCCATTCCATCATCCTTACTTACTCTTCTTCTGCTTCTGCTACTTTTATCATAATGGCGCATTCCACACGTTTTCTTTCCAACTCACAGCCAATATCATAAGTATCATTAATATTACCATTGAATTTATAAGAATTAGCAGCACAGCCACCACTACAATAGAATTTAGCAAAACAATCTTTGCATTTTTCCTTGGAATAAACATTACTCTTTCTAAATTCTTCTCTAATATCTGTTCGCTTAACACCTTCGCTTACATTGCCCATAAGGTATTCTTCTTCCCCTACAAACTGATGGCAAGGATATAAATCACCCCATGGAGTAACGGCAAGATATTCTGTACCAGAGCCACATCCAGATAATCGTTTTGCAACGCAAGGACCACCGGACAAGTCTAACATGAAGTGGAAAAAGTTAAAGTCTTCCCCTTTCTTTTTCTTCTCAATCATGTATTTTGCCAGTTTATCATATTCCTCTAGAAGTGCAGGAATGTCTTCTTCTTTAATGGCATAGCTTTCTTCTGGAAGAGAAACAACTGGTTCTACTGAAATCTGCTTGAATCCTCGTTCTGCAAGATGCTTTACATCTTCTGAAAAATCGAGATTTTCATGGGTAAAGGTTCCTCTAACATAGTAATTGTTCTGATTACGGCTCTCTGCCATTTTTTCGAACTTAGGTATAATTAAATCATAACTTCCCTTACCATTACGGGATGGTCGCATATAATCGTTTACTTCTTTACGTCCATCAATACTTAAAACCACATTACTCATTTCTTTATTGGCAAATTCCATAATATGATCATCTAACAAAACACCGTTGGTAGTTAAGGTAAAGCGGAACTTTTTATTGTGGATTGTTTCCTGTTCCCTGCCATACTTAACAAGGTCTTCTACAACCTGCCAATTCATTAAGGGTTCACCGCCAAAGAAATCCACTTCAAGATTTTTACGGTTACCTGAGTTTGCAATTAAAAAATCTAACGCCTGTTTCCCAACTTCATAACTCATAAGTGCACGTCTGCCATGATATTCCCCTTCTTCCGCAAAACAATAACGACAGGCCAGGTTACAATCATGGGCAATATGTAAACATAGGGCTTTTACAACTGTGGAACGGGTTTTAAAATCCGAAATATACTGTTCATAAATATCTTCTGTAAATAATGCACCATCTTTTATTAAGGTTTCTATATCAATTAAGGATTCCATAACCGCTTCTTTTACGGATACAGGGTCTGTTGATGTATCTGCAAAAAGTTCCTGGTATTTTGAATCACTATATTTCTTTACCATTGTATTTATAATATCTTCTTTTTCCTCCTCAGATAAAAGATGAGAAGTATTCTTGCCATTTATTTTGTCAATCATGGCGATAATGTCATAGGCTAAGTCATCTACCACATGGATCATTCCGCTATTTACATCTAAAATTATATTAAATCCGTTATTTTTATATTGATGAATCAAAATGTTGCTCCCTTCTACCAGGCTAAAAGTCCTGAACAATTAATAAGCAGCGGCCGTTAGACGCTGCTTATTAATTCATGTCGTATGTATTTACCTAAAAATTATTTGTTCTCACAGCTTTGATTTCCTACAGTACAGGAAGTTTTACAAGCTGACTGGCAGGAAGTCTGGCATTCGCCGCATCCACCCTTTTTCATAGTATCTTTTAAATTTCTCGTATTTAAAGTTTTGATACGTTTCATGAGGTTGCCTCCTTTGTTTTCTTTCATATTACTAATTTTAGCAATAATATCATCCACTATTATAGCATACCCCATAAAATTGTTTTAAACTATCTTAGCTATGATTATTCCGTTGTAATTGTTAATAATGGCCCTGAACTTTCTCCAGTCCGATTGGATCTGATATTAAGATTAACATTATAACCATTTTCATCCAGAATCATAATGGAAAAGGTTGCGTCACCATGGGTTTTTACATAATCAGTGACATCAAGTACATATTCTTTTACAATGCTTGCTCCAGAACTATCTCTTTC
>JAQSYR010000192.1 GCA_029256035.1 Anaerocolumna sp.
ACAGCAATTTCGACAAAAATCTACATGAAAGATATACCATATATTGTGTTTATATTGGAAAATATACTATATATGGAAGAATGTTAGGTGTGATATGATTAGAGAGCGGATGGAATAATGGTAAATAAAAATTAATAAAAGGATGGATTTATTATGAGTTATACAAATGCATCAAAAGCATCTGATTCTGCATCCGAAATTACATAAATTTTTGTAGTTTCCGAGCTATTATGTCCTAAAAGTCGTTGAGCCACCTCAATAGATTTCTTCTCGTAGACTACCATATTTGTGGCTTTTGATTCACGAAACAGGTGGGGGTGTATACGTCTGCCTATTACTGGTTCAAATATTTTATGACACCAATAGTTGAATCCTGTGTCTGATATTTGGTCGCATCGTTTACCGTCTTTTGTTTTTCTTACAAACATATAAGGATTATCGTCATCACCCCTAACTTCTATCCATTTTTTTAATGCTTCCATTGCGTCTTCTCCATACTGAAGCTTACGTACTTTTCCAATTTCTCCTTTACCCTTACATCTTATGTCGTGAGTTCTGTAAGCAATAGCTTCCATTTCACTCTCTTTTCCATTTTCATCTTTGATTTTTACCATCTTCTTTTGTGGCTCATAATTAACAACTTCTTTTAATAGCAATCTTGCTTCTTCACGTCTACATCCTGTAGAATAAGAAAATTTTAAATAAGCTAAATGTTCCCACAATTCTTTTTCTTCAAGATAATTACATAACTTCTCATATTCTTCTGGAGTTAATGGTTCTTTCTTATGAACGAAGCCAGTCTTAGGAACTACAATTTGCTTTGTTACATAATTACGAAATACTGGATATTCTTCTTCATAATATAACATTATGTATTGATTAAAAGAACTTATCACAGACCTTTTAAACTTCATACCTGATTCAGATATTCCACGCTTATATAATGAATTTTGATACATCATAAAATCTTTGGCTTTTATGTCTACACATTTCTTATCATCTTTAAATTCTTTTATCCAATACAAGTATATCTTCAATGCCGATACATATTGTTTGTGACTTTTTCTACTTAAATGAGTAGCATTATCCAAATATTCTTCAGCCATTTGTCTATTGAACCTATTGACAGAAGCCCACATTTCATCTGTTATTGCATCACAATGTTCTGCTGTATTACCCATATTTATTTCCTCCATTTCTTCTTGATCGTTTGTATAATAAAAAGAAGTGGAGTTTAGTCCACTTCTAAATATTTTGTGTTATTTGTTTTGTAAATTTTTTATTTACTTGTTCTAATGGTGTATTCAGTCCGAAGAAAGCATATTTATATAATCATTATATAATCATAACTCTCCCTCAATCGAGAGGAGAGCTAACTTGTTGCTAATCTCTCCTATAAATTCTAACATGTCATTACTTCTAGTATCATACCTAAGTAATTTGTATCCTTTTCCCAGTAAAAACGTTTCTCTTTTTATCTCATCCACATTATTATAATTGTCATGTCCATTTTCATCACATTCAATTATTAATTTATCGTCAATTAGAAAATCCACAAAATAATTATGTATTTTATACTGATAATCAATTTTGTGATATTTAGAAAATATTTTTGAAATGAGTTCTTTTAACTCTAATTCATATTTTTTATTAATAAGTTTTATATTAAAAGACATTAGTTCTTCGTATAGCAACGGATATTTACTGCAAACATCTTCTCGTAATTTAGTAGCCGTATTATTATTTTGAAGTTTAAAAGCAATTCTTAAAATGCAAGCATAAGGTATCAATAATAAATAAGGTGTTTTTGCTGGTATTTCATTATGAAATTTTTTAAATGATTTTAATTTATCTCCATTAATTCTATATATACCATCGTTACAGAATTCTTCTCTGTTTCTTCGTATAATTGTGTCAATCGTTTTTGTATTTGTTTTATAATAATTAGCAACTTGAAATATGGTTAATCCAAAAAATCCTTCAATATATTTGTCTATTTGATTTATTTTATTGAGGATTTCATCCCAATTTATATCATTAATTTTATTCATGCGAAAATACTCCTTATAGTTTTTTATTTGTACTTTTCAGCACAATAAAAAGCACCTCAAATCAATGCGGTGCTTTCTGTCTACTGAAAATATTTAATTTTTACACATAAAAATAGCCATAAATAGTATCAATATATACTAGATATGACCTCAAATTGTTAGAAACTCCACATGAATTTCCACTTTTATTCGTTTACGCAATAGTTAAATCATCAGTTACACTTAATTCAGTTACTACCTTTAATTTACTAAGTGGTATATCTGTCATTAATTCTAATAACTTACTTTCTAATACTGCTAAATCAGTAGTTGAATATTCTGTGTTGTCTGCATTTAATACAAACTGCCAATAATTAACTAAATTTGCATTGCTAATAAGTTTTATAATCTTATATATCATGATTTAATTCCTTTCTATTGTTTAGCCAATATACTAACCAGCCATATTATATAATTATGGTTAATATTTCAGCTATTCATATTTATTTAGGTAACGCTAAATTAGCTTTAGTTGTTACGTTCCATCCTTTAGCTTTTAAATATTCACCAAATTTCTTTATAATATATCCATTCTGTAATTCAACAACTGCTTCGTTCCAAAACTCACCTTGTTCATAAATATTACTACTTCCATGAAAACCTTGAGATGCCAACCAAACTATTTCTTCTTCATAACCATCTTTATAATGAATGGAATCAATATCTAAAAATATCTCTATTTCATATCCATTTGCAGTTTCATGCACTTCAGATGTAGTAACCGATTCTAATAATTGGAAAGTCCTGACATAATATTTTGGATTATATTGCCCATAGAAGCTTTCTTCCATATAGGCTTTAATTAGGTATTTTATGTCTTCACCAATTTTTTCTACCATTTGTTTTAGAGTAGTCTGTTTAAGATAATTAATCATTTCCTGTGTACTACGAAACATCTTTCCCATACTTACACCTACTTTTGAACAACATCAGAAATATTAACTACATTATCAACGTTCTTCTTATTAGTTTTAGTAGTAGTTTTCTTATGGTCTTGTGGTTTCTTTACTTTATTTTCTTTATGTATGGCT
>JAQSYR010000193.1 GCA_029256035.1 Anaerocolumna sp.
AGAAATTCACACAAAGCAGTATATAATGCCATATATTTAAATGAGCTTAAACCGGTCTACTTGTATCCACAAAAAGATTTGGAGTTTGGAATCAATTGTGGATTAAATCCTTCTGCCATAGAAGAACTGTTGATAGAACATCCAGACATTAAACTGGTTATCATTACTTCCCCCACTTATGAGGGTGTTATAACAGATATTTCAGCAATATCAGCCATTGCCCATAAAAAAGGAGTTCCCTTATTAGTTGATGAAGCCCATGGAGCCCATTTGGGTTTTCATCAGGAATTTCCCCAAAACTCGATTAAGTGTGGTGCGGATATAGTAATCCACAGTTTGCATAAGACCCTTCCTTCCTTTACCCAAACTGGACTAATTCATGTAAATGGTAATTTAGTAGATTATGATAAGGTAAAATGGTGCCTGTCCATTTATCAAAGCAGCAGCCCTTCTTATCTGTTAATGTCAAGTATTGAAAAGTGTATTACCTTAATGGAGGATAAAGGGGAAGAATTATTTGAAACTTATAGAAATAATTTAAAAGAATTTTATAATAGAATGGAACAATTAAAGAAAATTAAGATATTAAATCCATTTAATAATAAATTCTTCGGAGTTGATCCTTCTAAAGTCACTATTTCTGTTAAGGGTACCAATATTACGGGAGTGCAACTATATGAACTTTTGTTAGAACAATATAAAATCCAGATGGAATTGGTTTCGGTGGATTATGTACTTGGAATGACCAGTATCTGTGATACAATAGAAGGTTTTTACAGGCTTGGTGATGCATTACTTCATATCGATGACAGAATAGAGTTTCAAAATAAGGAAGGGAATAAAGGTATTATATCAAAGGAAGAAGGTACTTATCTCCAACCCAAGGTAGTGATGAGCTCCTATGAATCACTGCATAGCCCAATAGAAAAAGTGTTATTTTCAGAAAGTAATAACAGAATATCTGTGGAATATATTTATCTTTATCCGCCGGGCATTCCTCTTGTGGTACCAGGAGAGAGAATCAGCCAGCAATTGATTTATCAGATCAAAAAGTATCAGGAGGTTGGGCTAAATGTTCTGGGTACTGAGGATACAGAAGTTAACTACATAAAAGTAGTAAGGAATTAAAACCATAAATCCTTGCTATAAGAAAGGAAATTTCAGGCATGTCTAAAATATTTATTGTAATGGGGAAAAGTGCTACAGGAAAAGACACCATATTTAAGCAACTAATAAATAATCAGCAACTGCAGCTAAAATCTGTAATTGGATATACCACACGTCCCATACGAAAAGGGGAAACCAATGGGGTAGAATATTTCTTTGTAAATGAAGATAAATTAAAAGAATGGATTTCATTAAATAAAGTAATCGAACACAGAGCTTATCAAACCATGCATGGTATTTGGAACTACTTTACTTTAGATGATGGGCAGATTGACTTAAACCAATCAAATTATTTGTTTATTGCTACTCCCCAGGCATATGAACAGATTAGAGATTACTTTGGGGAAGATAAAGTAATACCTATCTATATTGAAGCAGAGGATGCAACTCGTTTGGAGCGGGCGCTAAAGCGGGAAAAGAAACAGGATAATCCAAAGTATGCAGAGCTTTGCCGAAGATACTTAGCAGATGAACAGGATTTTTCAGAAGAGAACTTAATTAAATTAAAAATATGGAAAAGATACTTTAATGAAAACATGGAAGAATGTTTAAATGAAATTGTAACAGATATAAAAGAAATGCTAAATTAAATTTTTCTATATATTATGGGATTAATATGTTATAATCATGAAAAGAGGGCAATATTTCATAAAATTTGAATTATTGACCTGTTTATTGTATAGCAAATAGCTACTATGCAATTAATTATGAGGTGACTTGTATGGATATTAAGGTAAATCAAACCAATCCGGTAACAAATATATTGCCCAAAGCCCAAGTGCCAGAAACCGATGGTTCTTTTAAATTTACATTAATTAGTAATATTGAAGAACAGGAACTTAAGGCAAGGCTTAACCTGTTAATGGAAGATATTACTCAGCATGGTAAAAAACTAGGCAAGCATATGGATGTGAGAGATATGAAAAAGTATCGACGTCTCATTCAGGAATTTATGAATGAAATTGTAAGTCATTCCCATAAGTTTTCCAGAGAGAATTTCTTAGACCGAAGAGGCAGACACAGGGTATACGGAATGATTAAGTTAATTGATCAAAACCTGGATGAATTAGCAGCAGAACTCATTAAGGATGAAAAAGATCATATTGCAATATTAAATAAAATAGATGAGATCAGAGGGATTCTGTTGGATATATTTGCGTAATTAAAGTGAGGTGCAGCGGATGTTAGACTTTAATCATATTGTTGGACATGAACAGATTATAATACATTTGAAAAGTGCAATTGGATTGAACAAAATATCCCATGCCTATATCCTTGCAGGAGAGGATGGCGCTGGAAAAAACATGCTGGCAGATGCATTTGCCATGACAATGCAGTGTGAAGAAGTACAGCAGAAAGAAGACAGAGAACCAGATAAAATCAATGCGTGTGGCGAATGTAAGTCCTGCCATCAGGCGGCAAGTAATAATCATCCTGATATTATTAGGGTTACCCACGAAAAGGCAAGTGTTGGCATTGATGATATTAGAATCCAGGTTAATAATGATATCCAGATTAAACCTTATAGTAGTCCATATAAAATTTACATTATAGATGAAGCAGAAAAGTTAACGGAACAGGCCCAAAATGCTTTACTTAAAACTATAGAGGAGCCACCGGGGTATGGAGTCATCCTCTTATTGACCAATAATTTAAATGCTTTATTGCCGACCATTATATCAAGATGTGTTGTATTAAAATTACAGGCAGTTGATAAAATGAAAATAAAAGAATTTCTTATGAAACAACATCAGGTGCCGGATTATCAAGCCGAACTTAGTACTGTTTTTGCACAGGGCAATGTTGGCAGGGCTATTCAGTATGCATCTTCAGAAAGTTTTGGAGAGATAAAAAACCAAGTCCTTCATTTATTAAAATATATTGACGACATGGAACTGTACGAAATAATAGATGCATTAAAAAGAATTGCTGAGAATAAAACAGCCAAGGTACGTTTAAGCGCCAATGTTAATTTTGAAATTACCATGGAGCTTATGCTACTTACTATAAAGGAGAATTAGAATGATAAATATTATTGGAGTGAGATTTCGCAAAGCAGGTAAAATCTATTTCTTTGACCCTGCAGGATATGAAATAGCCCAGGGAGATAATGTAATTGTTGAGACCGCGCGAGGTGTGGAATACGGACATGTAGTAATTGGTCCGAGAGACATAGAAGATGACAAAGTGATTCAACCGTTAAAACCGGTAATACGTACTGCTACACCAGATGATGATGAAATTGAAGCAAAAAATAAAGTAAAAGAAAAAGATGCCTATGCCATTTGTTTGGAAAAGATACAAAAACATGGATTAGAAATGAAGTTAATTGATTCTGAATATACCTTTGATAATAATAAAGTATTATTTTACTTTACCGCAGATGGAAGAATTGATTTTAGGGAATTAGTAAAAGATTTGGCAGCTGTATTTAAGACACGTATTGAATTAAGACAAATTGGAGTAAGGGATGAAACTAAAATCGTTGGAGGCATTGGTATCTGTGGAAGACCCCTTTGCTGCCATACTCACTTATCTGAGTTTGCGCCGGTTTCTATTAAGATGGCCAAAGAACAAAACCTTTCCCTGAACCCAACAAAAATATCCGGTGTTTGTGGCAGATTAATGTGCTGCTTGAAAAATGAAGAAGAGGCTTATGAGGAGTTAAACAGCAAGTTGCCTAATGTTGGAGATTATGTAACCACTCATGACGGTTTAAAGGGTGAAGTACAAAGTGTAAGTGTATTAAAACAAATGGTCAAAGTAGTTGTATGCCTTGAAAATGATGAAAAGGAAGCTAGAGATTACAAAGTGGATCAGCTTAACTTTAAGCCAAAGAAGAGAAAAGAAAAACTTACAATTGATGAAGAATTAAGGGCATTGGAATTATTAGAGCAAAAAGAATCCAGATCCCATCTGGATACAGACTAGATGCAAGATAGAAGTGAGGTATAGCTGTGAATATGGAAGATTTTCTTCTCCCAGGAGAACGAATTGATGAATTGCAGCGGAATCAATATAAAATAATCCAAAGTAAAAATAAATTTTGTTTTGGTATGGATGCTGTTCTCTTATCCGGCTTTGCCAAAGTAAAAGCAGAGGAAATTGTATTAGACTTAGGAACGGGAACCGGTATTATTCCAATCCTGTTAGAAGCTAAAACAGAAGGAAAGCATTTTACCGGTTTAGAAATACAATCAGAAAGCGTAGACATGGCGCGAAGAAGTGTTCTGTTGAATCATTTAGAACACAAAATAGACATGGTAGAAGGAGATATTAAGGAGGCTTCCCGCATCTTTGGCGCGGCCTCCTTTGATGTCGTTACCAGCAATCCACCCTATATGACAGGGAACCATGGCCTTACCAATCCGGACATGCCAAAAGCCATTGCCCGCCATGAAGTTTTATGCAGCCTTGATGATGTTATTCGTGAAGGTGCCAAAGTTTTAAAACCAGGAGGGCGATTCTATCTGGTGCACCGGCCATTTCGCCTGGTAGAAATTTTTAATACCCTGACAAAATATAAACTAGAACCAAAACGGATGAAAATGGTACATCCATTTTTAGAGAAAGAACCTAATATGGTATTAATTGAATGCCAGAAGGGTGGAAGGTCAAGAATTACAATTGAGGCTCCTTTAATTGTTTATAAGGAACCTAATGTGTATACTGATGAAATTTATGAAATATATGGATACTAGTCGTATGACTTAAAAAGCAAGCAATCGTATCATACGAGATCTATTTTCGGATCGGAAAAGGAATGAAATAAATGACAGGAACACTTTATTTATGCGCTACACCCATTGGTAATCTTGAAGATATCACATTTCGAGTAATTCGTATCTTAAAGGAAGTAAATTTAATTGCTGCAGAAGATACCAGACATAGTATCAAGCTTTTAAATCATTTTGAAATTACAACTCCTATGACCAGCTATCATGAATTTAATAAAATTGAAAAAGGTCGTTATTTAATTGAACAGTTAAATCAGGGGCTTAATATAGCACTTATTACAGACGCAGGAACCCCAGGTATATCTGACCCAGGGGAAGAACTGGTTAAGATGGCATATGAGGCTGGAATTAATGTTACGTCCCTTCCTGGTCCTGTAGCCTGTATTACCGGGCTTACCTTATCTGGCTTGTCAACCAGACGATTTGCTTTTGAGGCCTTTTTACCGTCAGATAAAAAACAACGAATGCAGGTTGTTAATGAGCTTTCTAATGAAACCAGAACCATTATTCTTTATGAAGCACCTCACAGACTGCTAAAAACTCTAAAGGAACTATATGACGTTTTAGGAGATAGAAAAGTAACCATTGTAAGAGAGCTAACAAAGAAGCATGAAGATACTTTAAGAACTTCTGTAAAAGAAGCAATTTCCTATTATGAAGCGAAGGAACCAAAGGGTGAATTTGTATTAGTAATAGAAGGGCGTTCTTTTTTAGAGATTCAAAAAGAGGACCAGGAACAATGGAAAAAATTATCCCTTGAGGAACATATGAATTTATATGTTTCCAAAGGTTTAAACAAAAAAGAAGCCATGAAAGCAGTTGCGAATGACCGAGGGGTACCCAAAAGAGAGATTTATCAATTACTCTTAGAGAAAGAATAAATCTTTAGAAATCTTTTTGCCGTGATAGTCAATAAGATTATCCTTAGTTCCACTAAAAATGTCGGTAGGTTCATATTTTTGTAAGATGATTCTGTCTTCATCGACAAAAATTTCAAGAGGATCTCTCTCGCCTACTCCTAATGTTCTTCTTAGCTCGATTGGAAGTGTGATTCTTCCTAATTCGTCTAACTTTCTTACTATTCCTGTGCTTTTCATATGTTTGTACCTCCTATAATACAATTATAAAATATCACAGAAAAAAACGAAAGTCAATAAATAATTTATAAATTATGGAAATATAATAGAATATTTTTGATATAAATGTAAATAAAATAATTTTGAGGGAATGGAAGTAAAAAATAGAATAATAATTCATATTTACAAAATTTTTACGTATACACAAAAATGATTTGAGTAATTTATTTTATCCTTTTAGAATATAGTAAGTATTAAGATATAAAAAAGGAAATGCTTATGCTTAACTATTTATGGGGGTTTATGATTATTATCGGAATTGTGGTAGGCGTTCTTAATGGCAACATCGGGGAGATAAGCACGGCCTCTATTAATTCCGCAAAAGAAGCAGTATCTTTATGTATTACTATGCTTGGTGTTATGTCTCTATGGACCGGTATTATGCAGGTAGCCAAAAGTGCAGGTATTACTGATGCATTTACCAAGATCTTAAGACCTTTACTTCGGTTATTATTTCCGAATCTGCCCAAAGATCATATCGTAAATGAATACATAGCTTCGAATATGATTGCAAATATTCTGGGGCTGGGATGGGCAGCAACACCCATGGGATTAAAAGCTATGAATGAGTTAAAAAAGTTAAATCCTCATGGTGATACAGCAAGTTGCGACATGTGCACATTTCTCATCATCAATATTTCTTCCCTTCAATTAATTCCTGTTAACATTATTGCATACCGAAGCCAGTATGGTTCCGTGAGTCCAACGGAAATATTAGGAGCTGCCTTGGTTTCAACAACCATATCAACATTTGCTGGGATTATGTTTTCAATGGTCGCAAGAAGGTTAAGTAAAATTAATTAATGGAGGGATAAAGATGCAATTTTTATTATATGTTTCAGATTACATTATACCGTTTGTAATATTTTACATCGTTGGGTTTGCTATATTAATGAAAGTTCCAGTCTTCTCAGAATTTACCAAAGGGGCAGAAGATGGTTTTAAAGTAGTACTTAATATTCTACCAACCTTAATAGGACTTATGATAGCAATTGGGATACTGAGAGCGTCAGGAACACTTAATCTCCTAGGGGAGTTTCTAAAACCCGTTACAACCATTTTACATTTTCCTTCAGAGCTGGTTCCATTAGTTACAGTGAAATTATTCTCATCTTCCGCAGCCACAAGCTTATTGTTAGATATATTTAAAGAATATGGTCCCGACTCCTATTTGGGAAGGGTATCTTCTATTATCATGAGTTGTACGGAAACGGTATTTTATACAATGAGTGTGTATTTTATGACAGCAGGAGTTAAGAAAACCAGATATACATTAGCAGGCGCATTGTTTGCAACTCTTACAGGGATCATTGCTAGTGTTGTCATTACCAACATGGTATTTTAATTTTAAGATTGTATAATTATTAAAAATGTATTGCATTAACAACTACTTTTATATTATTATAATTAAGTTGTATAATTATAAACAGATTTGTGATAAGGAGAACTTGTTAATGTTTAAAACAATCAATGAATTTATAATATGGTTTGATGAAATAGTTTGGGGGCCAAAAGCTTTAAAATTCATGGTTAAAAATGAAGAGGGCGGAACTGGTGAAGTTACAAGTTTTGGTGCCTTATGTACTGCTTTATCAGCAACCATTGGTACTGGAAATATTGTTGGTGTAGCAACAGCAATTGTAACAGGAGGACCAGGTGCACTTTTCTGGATGTGGATTGCTGCATTTTTTGGAATGGCAACCAAATATGCGGAAGGTGTACTAGCAATTCTTTATCGAAAAGTAGATAAGAATGGCCATGTTTTAGGCGGATCTGCAGCACAAAACTTTTTTGATGTAAATAAACAATACACCGTTACTATTGTTGGCCAAGAGTACTCTTGGGCTATTATAATCACAGGAGTTATTTTAACCCTATGTGTTGGACTTGTTCTCATTGGTGGTATTAAACGAATTTCTAAGGTATCTGAAATTATTGTGCCATTTATGGCAATTGCTTATGTTATTATATGTCTAATACTATTAATTACAAATTATAAAGCCATACCTGGGGCCATTTCAGAAATTATAAAGGGAGCATTTGGTATTAATGCAGTTGCAGGCGGAGCCTTAGGCTCTATTGCAATTGCCATGCAAAAAGGTATTGCAAGGGGAATATTCTCCAATGAGGCAGGTCTTGGAAGTGCACCTATTGCTGCAGCGGCAGCTCAGACAAAAGAGCCGGTACGTCAAGGCCTTGTAACAATGACTGGAACTTTTATTGATACTATTATTATCTGTACAATGACAGGATTAAGCATTGTTATTACCGGAAGCTGGAACATAGGGCTAAAAGGGGTAGAAGTAACCTCAGATGCTTTTCAAAAAGGACTACCTTTTCATCCACTCATTGCATCCTTTCTCTTAATGATATGCTTAATATTCTTTGCATTTACAACCATTCTAGGATGGAATTATTATGGAGAGCGCTGTCTGGAATACTTATTAGGAGAAAACAACAAAAAGATTCTGATTTACCGATGGCTTTACATTGTTGCAGTGTTTGCAGGCCCATTTATGACCGTAGAAGCAGTTTGGAATATAGCAGATGTGTTCAATGGTTTAATGGCATTTCCTAATTTGATTGCTTTGATTGCATTAAGTGGGGTGGTAACTAGTGCCACAAAAGATTATTTCAGACGTACCAAATAGATTGGATTTATTTTATATAAGTATCATATTAATTTCATAGATAAAAATAAGGAATAGGTGTTCCACAAAAGCAGTAATCTAGCTGGTGGTGTTACCTATTCCTTATTTTTATTTGCTATTTTTTATCAGCCAGGTCGCTGTACCCATCCATCCAGCCATCTAATCTGTCTTCAATTATGGAAAAAGGGGCAGGACCTATATTTAAAACAAATTCATGAAAATCTTTTAAAACAAAGTCCTCTCCTAGTTCTTCTTTGGCTGTATCCCTTAATTCAATAAACTCTAAATATCCGATTCCGTATTGAGGATAAAGTGCAGGTTCTTCTATCATTGTGTTATAAAGCAGTTTAACGGTTGCATCATCTTCGATTCCATAGTCTCTAAGATAATTTGCAGTATCTGATAAGGTCCAGCCATCATAATGAATTCCAATGTCCAGACGGCAATAAAGTGCCATGTTAGCTGCCATATTTGCTTCTAGAAAATCAGACACATCCTTCATGGGCAATGGTTGGGAAGATCTGGGTCAAATCGTAATCCGGATTATTGTTAATATAAATAGTATTGTCTTTATAATTATCAATGGCCGGAATAAGATACATGGCCGGACTTAAGTATTCCTGTAAGGAAGAGGGAACATATTTAATGGAACAGTTTACATCGGGACTTTCGGGAAAATCTTTTGCAATAGAATCTTTCAGGTATTCAATTATTTGGGCTGGATCGGTATAAGAAAAAGTTAAATTCATAACTTTATCGTAGACTCCCGAGTCCTTTGTCATAATAGTTCCAAGCTTTAATAGATTTGTATTAATGCTGTTATCCACCAATTTCTTTAATTCCTCTATTGATTTTGAAGATCCAGTATTTACTCGTACTAAATATTCATAATACTCTTTCCCATTTTTATAGTAGCTTAGACCTCCCTTATTAATACCAGTTCCTTTTAACTCGTCTAGAGATGCAATGAGTAACTCATAAGCGGGTATAACATAGTCTATGACAGCTTCTTTATTGGCGTTTTTATAAGCTTCTAACTGGGACTCAGTTAATCCCTGAAAATTTTCTAATTTGTCATTAAATATGTCAATTAGATAGTTTTCATTCTTGTTTTTAATAAATGCCTTACATTGTTTGATAATACTATCTGCCACGCTATCATTCATGAAAAGGCCTGCCTCTGCTTTTTGCCTTTCAAATGCAATGATTTCCTGGAAATAAGTATATACCATTGGGAGTAATTGAATATAGGTATCGATATCCTCTTTGTTATAAAAATTAAATTCAGCCAAAAGAATAGGCAGTTGTGCCTGGATTCCAGATGTTGGGCCCAGACATTCGTTATATAGAATAAAATCCCCCATGGTTTTTTCAAGTTCTAAATCATCTTTTAAAATATCATAGGATAACTTTTGTGATTCTGTCAGTTTATTATAATCAAACTGATTTAATTGTGCCAAATAATTTTCAGATGCAGCCAACATACTTTCAATATAAGGTACAGAGTAATGGCCTAGGGAAACTTTCGTATTCTCTATACCATAATTCTTTGGGTTTGCTACAGAATAATTTAATGTTAAGGAATCTCGTTGTACTTCTTCTATAAATACTTGATCCAAGAAATTATTAAAATCTTCTTGAACAGACAGTGTATTATCTTGTTTCGATTTACATCCAGTGGCAAATAGAGTAGTAAGAATAAGGAGTAAGAGATAAAAACTATATTTTTTCAACAAATAAGCTGCCTGCATATTGCAGGAGCTGTTATTTCTTTTCATATTATGTACCAGCCTTTCCCTAAGTAAAAACAATAATCCTATTGTTACTGCAAGTATATCATAGAATTTAAAATTGAATAAAGTTTACTTTACAGTATTTAAGGTTTTGTTTATTTTTTAATATATTCCTTTTATAAGATTATGTTAATACACAGAAAAGAATTCATTTTCTATGAAACTTAAAGTAATTAATAAATAAAGACAAATGGTGTCATAAGTCATCAGTTAAATTAATTTATGAATAGCAGTGTATATATAATCAGATGGCGCAGACCGTCCGAAGGGAAAGGCAAGCCCAGATGATTATATATATACTGCTATTCATAGTTCTATATGAACTAGACTTATGACGCCCTAATCATACTATAAATTTAAGTAAATGTAACTATTAAATCTAAAGTTAGTTGACAATATAAAGTTACAATGTTAAAATATAGAAAAGTTTAATAAGGAGTTTGAATCAATGGAAGCTATAATCACCTCAGGTCACGTGAGTTTCATATTAGTATTTTTAGAAGGAATTATATCCTTTTTTTCTCCATGTGTTATTCCATTAATTCCGGTATACATGGGTTATCTGGCAGGAAACGCCAATCAGATGGGTAATGATGGGATTATTACTTATGAAAGAAAGAAAGTATTTATACATACCCTATTTTTTGTTCTTGGGATTTCATTTGCATTTTTCATTCTGGGAATGTCATTTACTGCATTGGGAAGCTTTTTCTACCAAAATAAAATGCTATTTACAAGAATTGGTGGTATTTTAATTATCCTTTTAGGTTTGTTTCAGATTGGATTTTTTGAAATATCATTTTTACAAAGGGAAAGGAAGATACCTATAAAACTTGGAGATAAAAAAGTGAATCCACTTATGGCACTTGTAATGGGATTTACCTTTAGCTTTGCATGGACACCTTGTGTAGGTCCTGCCTTATCCTCAGTTTTAATTATGGCATCAGGGGCCAAAACTGCATTAACAGGTAATATGCTGGTTTTTGTATATGCCCTTGGATTTGTTCTTCCATTCCTAATACTTGGACTATTTACCACTCAGGTTTTAGAATTTATTAAAAATAATAGAAAATTCATAAAATATACAATTAAAGCAGGGGGTATTATACTGATTATAATGGGTATTATGACATTTACTGGATGGATGAATGGTGTGTCCAGTTATTTGAATTCCATTAGCAGTAAAAA
>JAQSYR010000194.1 GCA_029256035.1 Anaerocolumna sp.
TGATGAGATAGATAAAAACAGAGCAAACGAAGCGAAAATGCGTGCGGAAGAAAGACTTCGTCAAAAACAAAGCATTATTGAATATTATCATACCCAGGCCGCACTTAATCGAGCCATTAACAGGCTTAAGGTAACAAACAGGCATTAGGATGCTATAAATGTATATAAGGAACATAAAAAAGATAAAATAACTTCGGTTGTTTTATTTTTTTTATGTTCCTAATTGACATTTCATAAATGAAATAGTAAAATATATTGAGAACAATTTAATTGTATAAAATATAAATTTAAAATAAAGGATGAATTAAAAAATGAAACTTGGATATAAGATAGCAGCTCGCTTTTTAAAATCTAATCTTGGACAAACTATTCTAATTATACTTGGAATTGCAATTGGTGTGTCTGTTCAGATATTTATTGGATCTCTAATTCAGGGACTTCAAAAAAGTTTAGTAGAAAAAACAATAGGTGATGCTTCTCAGATAACAATCACTTCGTCAACAGATGACAAAGAAATAGTAGATTATGAGGAGATGATAAAGCAAATACAAACCATAGACCAACGGATAGATAAAATTTCTGTTGCGGCAGATCACCCTGCTTTTTTAGAATACGGCGAGAATTCCCAGTCTATTTTGGTTAGAGGTTTTGACATTGAAAGTGCAGATGAAATTTATAATTTTGTAGATCGAATAGAAGAAGGTACCTATCCCTATAATTTGAATGAGATCATATTAGGGATTGATCTAAAAGAAGAATATGGAATTCAATTAAATGATGTACTAAGTTTGATTACCACGAATCAGAAAACAGTAAAGGTGAAAGTAGTGGGTTTCTTTGATTTAAAAGTTGCCAGCCTTAATAAAAACTGGGCAATTACTACCTTAGAAACAGCTGGGAATATTTTTAATACAAGGGGCAGTATAACATCTATTGAAATGCAGGTTAAGGAGTCGGGGATATTCTCCACGGACATAATTGCTTCAAAGATTACCCAGGAACTAAATAATGATGCCTTAACTATTGTAAACTGGAAGGAACAAAATGAGCAACTATTAAGTGGCCTTGAAGGGCAAAGTATATCTAGTTATATGATTCAGGTATTCGTTTTGATTTCAGTTATCCTTGGTATTGCAAGCGTACTGGCAATTACAGTAATGCAAAAATCCAAGCAGATTGGTATTTTAAAAGCCATGGGGATTCGTAATTCTGCAACTAGCTATGTATTTTTGTTTGAAGGACTTATTCTTGGTTTTTTTGGTGCGATTTTAGGTATTTTATTTGGCCTGGGATTATCCGTTGCATTTACTAAATTTGCTTTAAATACAGATGGAACCCCAGTTATACCACTTTTTATCAGTTATCCGTTTATATTTACATCAGGGTTAATAGCAATAGCAGTCTCTGTTTTAGCTGCACTGATACCAGCATATCGCTCCCTAAAATTAAATCCCATTGATATTATTAGAAACCATTAGGAGGTGCAGATGATGAGTATATTGGAACTTAAAAATATAGAAAAAATATATGGAAATGAAATTAAAACCCAGGTTCTATACAATGTTAATCTTTCCATTGAGAAAGGTACTTTTAATTCAATTATTGGCCAGTCAGGGAGTGGAAAAACAACCCTTCTTAATATAATGGGTACCCTTGATAAGCCAACTTCTGGGGAAGTAATGGTAAATGGTACTAATGTAAAGCAAATGCATAATAATAAGCTTTCTGCTCTTAGAAATGAAACCATTGGTTTTATTTTTCAATTTCACTACTTACTTCCGGAATTTACAGCTTTGGAAAATGTGTTAATGCCATATCAGATAAAACATGGAAAAGTGAGTAAAGACGCAATTAAAAAGGCAAAAGAATATTTACACCTGGTGGGGCTTGAGAATGTAATGAACAATATGGCAACGAAGATTTCGGGAGGACAACAGCAAAGAGCAGCCATAGCGAGAGCTTTAATGAATGAACCCCAAATTATATTGGCTGACGAACCAACAGGAAATCTTGATTCAGATTCAACAGAAGTAATATATGAACTTCTCCGAGATATTAACCATCAGCTGGGAACAACATTTATAATTATTACTCATGACAATAGAATTGCTGAAAAAGCAGATCGGATGATAGAGATAAAAGATGGAAGAATTTATCAGGATGTAAATAAGAAGTGAAAACAAGTTTAAATAACGGTATTATTTAAATATAGAGAAGGTGCAAATTATGAACATAGGATATGCATGTATATCGGTAGGAGTAAGAAATACCGAGTTAAGAAGTTGCATTCAGAAAAATGCAACAGAAACTAAATTAATGGAGCTTATAGAGCATAATTTAAAATCTTTAGATACTATGATTCATTATAATATTAATAATAAAATAAAATTGTTTCGAATTAGTTCCGACCTGATTCCTTTTGGCTCTAGCCCTGTAAATAAACTTCCCTGGTGGGAGATTTATGAGCAGCAATTGAAACAAATAGGGGAGAAAATTAAACAGAGTGGTATGAGAGTATCCATGCACCCTGGACAATATACTGTATTAAATTCTCCTGATGACAAAGTTGTTGCCAGAGCTATGGAAGATTTAAATTATCATACAAAAGTATTAGATAGCCTAGGTGTTGGTCCTTCACATAAAATAGTATTGCATATAGGTGGAATATATAATGATAAACCTATGGCAATGCAGAGATTTATAACTAACTATAGTATGCTATCGGAAGAAGTAAAAAAGAGGCTTGTCCTTGAGAATGATGATAAAATGTATAATATAAAGGATGTTCTTAAGATTTCAAGTTACACTAAAGCCCCTGTTATTTTTGATAATCTTCATAATAAAATTAATCCACCAAGTGATAATAAAGATGAGGTTCTATGGATTGAAGATTGTAAAATAACCTGGAAAGAAAAGGACGGACAGCAAAAAATTCATTATTCCAGACAGAATCCCAAGAAGCAGCCAGGCTCTCATTCTGAAACAATTGTTCTCCACGAATTTATGGAGTTTATTGAAAAGTTAAGTAGGAATGACATTGATATTATGTTAGAGGTAAAGGACAAAAACCTATCGGCAGTAAAATGTATCAATGCAACGTCCAAAAATATCAGATCATAGAGGGAGCCCTGGAAAAGGAAACTACCATAGGGGAAGCTATTAATGCTGCCCAGCACGTGTGGGGGTACTTTAAAGAGATTGCATCAGAGAAAGAAAAAAGTGACTTTTTAAAATTGGTTGAATCTTATAAAGAAGGT
>JAQSYR010000195.1 GCA_029256035.1 Anaerocolumna sp.
GTTGTTACTGAATTAATTGCAACAATCGATGGCATTACATTCTCAACTACTCCTGATACATCACTAGTTACAGTGCCTGTTGAAGTTTCTGTTAAATCTCCTGTTACTCCACTACTATCTAAGTCGGTTTGGGTGTTGCCTCCATTCAAAAGACTTGGATCTGTTTCTAAGATATTTTGTTCCAAAGCATTGCTTTCTTTATTCATTACATAGGAATATCCTTGCAAAGAAGCACCTGCAACTAGCCCAAATACCATTCCTGCTGCCACCAGTTTTAGGAAAGCTCTGGCATTTTTATGTTTCTTTCTAGGTTTTACATTATTACCGACTACTTCAGCATCGATTATTTCTGGTTTTTGTACTGTATAATGTTCTTCCTTTACAAATTCATTATTATTGTTGTAATCTTCATTCATAACACATTCTCCTTTTCAACTTTAGTTTATGTTCATTGAATTAATTGTTATCTGTTTTTCTATAACTAAAGTTTATCAAGAAATTATGTTCACTTTGTGTTTTACTTTTGAAAAATATATGAACGTTTCTCTAAATTGTTTTATAATTTCCAAGTACTTTTAAAGCAATGGCCTCTTCTCCGATTCCAGTTAATGCATTTTTTACCCCTGGATCATTGAGATTGCCTTCAAAATCAATAAAGAATCGATATTCAAACCTGCGTCCTTCCAGTGGTCTTGATTCAATCTTAGTCATATTTAAATTATTATAAATAAAGTGGGAAAGCATATTGTAGAGGGAGCCGCTCTCATGGGGTAATTCAAAGCATATACTTATTTTATTGGCATGTTTTATATATTCTTTTTTTCTGGATATAATAATAAAGCGTGTGGAATTTAGGTTCTCATGATTAATTCCTTCTGCAAGAATTTTTAATCCATACAATTCTCCTGCCCTTTTACTTGCAATTGCAGCCTGGGTAATCTCCTTCTCTTCCAGAACTTTTTTGGCGCTATCAGATGTACTGGTACATTCAATGCCAACCATATTTTTGTGCTGGGAAATAAACTTTGAACTTTGCATTAAAGCTTGAGGATGGGAAAAAACTTTCTGAATATTTTCTAATTTAGCATCAGGTAGACCTAATAATGCATGCTCAATTTTTACAACATGTTCTCCAATAATATAGTTATCATATTCTACCAGCAAATCATAGATATCAGTAATGCCTCCAGTAGATGTATTTTCTATTGGCAATACACCATAATCTGCGTTGCCATTCTTTATAGCTTCCATAATGCCTCGGAAAGTAGCTACATTAAATCCAGTAATTTCAGTACCAAAATACTCTTCCATTGCCTGTTCCGTATAAGAACCTTTTACTCCAAAGCAAGCGACTTTCGTTCCTTCATGTAAATCTAATTTTTCAATCTGTTGAAATGGTATTTTATACTCAGTAGCACCAATCAGGCTATATTGGAACTTACGACTCATAGACATAATCTGGATAAATAACTCCTGAATTCCTGTCTTATTAAAGTCATTACTGGCCAGATTCATTAATTTCTCCAATTTTTCCTGTTCTCTTTGTTTATCAAGAATCTTTTTTCCAGTTTTTACTTTGTATTCTGCAACATCTTTTGCTAATTGCATTCTATGCTCAAACAATTCAACAATCTGCTTATCTACTTTATCGATTTCATCTCTGCTTTGTTGTAAATCAATCATTTTATCCTCTTTTCCAGTACAGGTACTTATTTCATAAGTTATTCTATTAACTATTAAAATTTAAACAGCTTTATTATATACTATACTTCCTTTGCAATGCAATCCCTTAGAATAATTCATTGCATTCTCTTTACCTTAGATTTATAATTGTTTTAGATGTTATTTCAACAAATGTTTTATGACAGCTAAATATTCATAAACTATATGACACATCTCAAATACTTTAACTACAAAGGAGGAAGCAACAATGACTAGAAGAATAAAAAGAGTATTCATTTTATTTATTGCTGTAATCATCTTTTCCCTGATCTTTATATTATTTCAATCTACCACTAAGACAGTGTATAATGAAGGGGACGCATTTGGCAATACCCCTGGGAATTTATTGAATGGTGGATTATTCAGTGTATTAAATGATGCCATTTATTTTAGTAATCCAAATGATGATGGTTCTCTGTATAAAATGGATTTAAATTTAAGTAATTTTAAAAAAATATATGAGGATAAAGCTGGATACATTAATTCTGTAGGCAGTTATCTTTATTATGTGCGAATGAATTATGCAAAAGAAAATAATACTTCAAGTGTTTTAAATTTTTATAACAAAGGAATTTACCGCATGAAAACAAACGGAAGTAGAATTAAAATGCTATACAATGATCCTAGTGGTATAGTAAATGTTTACGGTAATACCGTTTATTATCAGCACTATAACAAATCGGAAGGTCTTTCCTTTTATTCCGTTGGTATTGACGGATTGGAGGAGAAAATGGTTATGGACAATGGGATTCTTCCACTTTCCATACAGAATAACATTTTATATTATTCCGGTGTGGAGAAAGATCATAATATTTATACCAGAAATCTTAGCACTGGTTCCAACCAGTTATTATACACGGGGAATACTTACGCTCCCATTGTAGCAGGAAACTATATCTACTTTTTATCCCTTGACCATAATTATGCAATTCATCGTATCAACATAGATGGTAGTAATGTTACACAGGTGGTAACGTCAAGAGTCAGTACATTTAATATAACATCTGACGGCAAATATTTATATTATCAAGTAGACGATGGTAATAATAATGGTATATACCTGCTTAATGTTAATACTTTAGAATCTCAGGTTATTTTACCAGGGAATTTTAAAGGACTGCATATTGTAGGTGATTATTTCTTCTTTACAGAATTCGATGATACTAATACATATTATATTCCGATTGGATTAAGTAATGGGATTTCTACTTTTAATCCGCCAAATCTTAGTAAATAACAAAAGGAATTTAGAGAAAATGTATTCTTAATCCTGTATTAAATATTCCTGGTACATTTGATATATTGTTTTTCCACTTAATGGGTGCTTTACTTCAGGTGCAATTGAACACATTGGTTCTAATACGAATCCACGAAAAAATGTTTTTAACTCAAGTGCGCAGTTTAAAAAATCATCCTGTTCTACACCACCAACTGGCTCTGTCTGTATATAATCAGACACTTTTGTAACTTTACATTTGGGATTCTCTCTTAATAAATCAATGGCAGTATTAAGATTGCTTTCTTTTTCACCAAGATTAGAGCCTAAGCTTAAGTAAGCCACATGCCACATTCGCTCCATTTCCACTGCAACTGTTTCAATTGGCAGAAGGATGGGTGCCCAAGGTTTTTTAACTTCAATTTTAATTTTTTCAACAAGGGGAAAATGAATTAAGATAGCTTCTGCTAACTTTTCAGTTAAAGTCTCAATTAATTTGTAGGTTTGTTTTTCCATTTCTTCTTTAATAAAATGACAGACTTGTCCATAATTTACAGACTGCTGTATATCATCTTTTTTCGAAGCTGCAGATAAGGGAGCCCATAGTTCTACAGAAACAAGAAATTTCTGTCCTAGAACATTTTCTTCCTTATAGACTCCGTGATGACAAAACACTTCTAAATTTGTTATTTTAATTTTATCCATTGTATATTCCTCT
>JAQSYR010000196.1 GCA_029256035.1 Anaerocolumna sp.
GATATGGAATCATCAATGTGAAACATATTTTGGCGAACAATTGGTTCCGGAACCTTTACATATTCTGCATAGCTACCGCGATTAAACAGCATATTTTCACACATGGAAGGAAGCCCTTTTTTACAATAGTAACATTCATTACACGGTGCTGTATTATGTACTGCTATTCTGTCACCTTCTTTAAAACCCTTAACATTTTTACCCACAGCACTTATAACTCCTGAAAATTCATGGCCAAAAGGATGGGGAGGGGTTAAAAGGGGATATCCTCTTTTAAAAATTTTAACATCTGTGCCGCATGTGGTAGATATTTTATTTTTAATAAGTATCTCACCATCACCTATCTCTGGAATTGGGGCTTCTTCAATTCTTAACTCTTCTTCCTTATATAAAACAGCACGTAACATAACTTATCCTTTCTATGCATTACTTAATAACTGCCTGCTTCCTTTTTGGGTGCATCTTTTGATACCTGTCCGTAAGATTTAAATTCGTCCATAACATGATCCATTTCTTCATCACTTAATACTACCGGTTTTCCAACAGCCATACCTCTCCACTGCATTTCGGCAATAAATTCCATATTAACTGCCAACCCAAAAGCTTTCCCCAAATTCGGGCCGCAGGTAACCAGCCCATGATTTGCAAGTAATACCGCTTTACTTTTTCCACACGCCTTGATTGCATTTTCAGCTAACTCTCTGGAACCAAATGTCGCATATTCAGCACATGGAACAGTAGCAGCGCCTGCTCCCCCAATTACATAATGAACTGCCTGTAATGGCATATTTAAACATGCAAATGTAGTACAGAAATTAGAGTGTGTATGTACTACTGCTCTTGCATCAGGTTTGTTTTTATAAAATACGGTATGTAGATCATGTTCACTAGAAGGTTTTCGAATTCCATCAATAATGTTTCCCTCAAGATCCATAATGACAACATCTTCTGGCATGGTTTCAAAATATCCAATTCCTGATGGACTAATTGCCATATAACCTGTTTCCGCATCAAATATACTGATATTGCCGCTTGTTCCTTTACTAAGCCCTGAAGAGCTCATTTTTTTACCATATTCCACAATCATTTCTCTTTCTTTTTGTAATAACATATTTTATACCTTTCCTTTCCTTATTTCTTAATTCTATATTGATTTACAACCATATCACTTTTCCCATCTGCCAGGTACTGATTAATTGTCTTAATTAATAATCTGGGTGATTTTGGTAATTCATCAACCACATTGCCCGCATTATGTGGTGTTAATGTAATATTATCAAGTGTTAACAGTACATCATCCTCTGGAAGTGGTTCATTCCAAAAGACATCCAGTGCTGCTCCACCAATTTTCCTGTTTTGAAGAGCTTCTACCAGTGCTTCCTTCTCCAGTACTCTGGCTCTGGAAGTATTAATTAAGTATGCTGTTTGCTTCATTAACCCAATAAGTTTTTTATTAATACTGTTTTCTGTTTCTGGTGTAATACGAAGATGCAGTGAAATAATATCTGCTGTCTTAAATAGGGCTTCTTTGTCTACCATTTTTACTTTTAATCCTTTTTCATCAATAGCCTCTTGTGTCACATATGGGTCATGTGCAATTACTGTCATACCTATTCCTAATGCTTTTTCGGCAACTAATTTACCTATGTGTCCTAATCCTACAACACCTAGAACCATTTCCTTAAATGTAGTAGTATAACCTGAATTCACATATTCTTTTCTCCAATTTCCATTTTTTATTGCAGCGTGAGCCCTAGCTATGTTTCTCGTTTCTGCAAACATTAATCCAATGGCAAAATCGGAAGTTGATTCAGCATTTCTTATAACATGGATTACAGGAATATTCTCATTAGTTGCCGCTTCAACATCGATATGTTCCATTCCTCCTCTACAGGTACCAATTAGTTTTAATTTTTTACCCTTTTTTATTAAGTCAGCTGGAACTGGGCAAAAATGTACCAATAGATAATCCGCATCCTCAATTTCTGTATATAATTCCACTGGTGGTTGTTCTGCCGTTGGACCTTCCGTTTCAATATGAAGTGCCTTCTTTTGAAAATCTTTTCTGTCAACAGCTGACCAATAAACTTCCTTAACTACTACAGATTCCTCAATATTTAAATTTTTCACTGCTTCTGCTAAAAGTTCACAGCTTACGATGATATCACCTACAACTACAATCTTCATGTTTTTTCATCTCCTCAAATGATGCTATTTATTTTAGTTCTAAATATTTCGTTCCGTTATCAGATGACAACGGAACGAAATAAGAATCCATATTAATTTTGTAAAACTGCTTGACCGGAATTGGCTTTATATTTCATAGCGTTATTCTCTAAATAATCCCATACTGCTGTTTTGTTCTTCTTAAACAATACATAGAAAATAAGATATAATGCAACAACTGCTAATATAACAATTGGGTTCATTGTTAAAAATGCATAGGTAATTAAGCCAGCAGTACAGTTTGACATAATGAATCCAATAATAAGTACGGTTCCTGAGGTAACTTCAAAACCAACATTTACAGCAATTTCTGTAAATACTGCAGCCCAGGAAGAAGCCATTAATAATTTTGCTGCAAATACGATGGAAGCAGCTACTGTAGATTTTACAATATTACCATCACTTAAGGATACCGGTACTTCAACCATGTAAGGCAAGGATGGTAGAACCATAACAGGTACTACTATATTTCCAGGTAAGATAAAGGCTAGAAGAACAGCAATTGGAATAACTAATAATCCAGTAGTAAGTGTTGCTGCTTCACCGTAACCTAAAGCATCATTTACAGAAATAATAAATTCTCTGTCTTTCCCATATTTACTATTTTTTAAAGTCTTTCTGGAATAATCAGTAATTGTAGTAAATGCTGAAGCAAATAATCCAGCAACCTTAGGGAAGATAGCCATAACAGCTGCGCATGTTACAGCAACATTAGCAATTTGTCCCCATGCAGGCATAGTTCCAAGATTTGTTATATTACCGATAATGCCCAGAATCAGACCTATAATTAAACCTATGTACATTGGTTCACCAAGAAATCCGATTTTCTTCTTAATTGTCTCAGGACGAACATTAACTTTATCAAACATAAATAAATTCTGTTTGATTTGAAAAAACATGGATCCCCAAACTATAATAGAATAATTATTCCACAAATCTGACGGCATGAAAATATCCGTCCATTTAATTAAATACAAGATTACCTGGAATAAAAGTCCAACCCCTAAAAACATCATTCCTATGTCTGTAGAATATGCTACAGATGCAACTGCCTGCCAGCCTACATCCAGAGCCGGAAGATTTATTCCTGTAGCTTCAACAATTTGCTGTACTAATGGTGACAGAATTGCTCCAAAAGCACTTGTAATGAAAGCCATACCTTTCAAACCAACGCCTGCCAAAACAGCAGACATAAATGCTTTTTTTACTGGTGCTTTAAAAATTCGTGCAATAATAAACAGGATAATGGGAACTGTGATATAATTTCCAAATGTATCAAAAAATGTTTTGAGTACTGCCCACATAACTATTCTCCTTCTCTGAAAATATTATAGTTTAAGTTTTCCAACTGCTTCTAAAAGTTCTTCTACGAATTCATCTTCATTAATACCTACCAGAAAACCAGTGGCATTCAATATAGGTACTCCATAATCACCTTCAACCGGGCTGGTATAAGCAATTAAATCATACTTTCCTGCTGCCATTGCTCCTTCCACTCCTCCGGGACTCACTTCCGTAGCCTCAACGTGGTAACCATTTTCCTCCAATACATCAGTTAATTTTGAAGATAACATAGCTGAACTAACAGTTCCTGAGCCACAAACAGATAAAATTTTTACTGCTCTCATAGTTAACTCTCCTTTCTTATATTGCCTCTAATGGGCTTAAATAGCCCAAAATTTCATTTTTGTTTCTGGCATCCCGAATTTTGATTAGTAGCTCAGCATCCTGAATAATTTTCATCATCTTTTTCAGCATGGCAAGCTGCATTTCGGAATCCTTTACAACCAATGGCAAAATAACTTCACACTGCAATTTATTGTCCTTGGTTCCCATCATTAAAAATGATATGGGTTTCTTTGGTATAATTACCCCAACTGCAGGTTTATTTACCAGCGTATTATTGGTATGTGGTATTGCAATACTAATACCTTTCCCAGGCAAACCCGTTGGATATTCTTTCTCACGCTCTACAACTGCATCTGCATAGCCTTCTTGTACATAATCATATTGATAAAAAAGATTCCCAGCCAGTCTAATACAATCCTCTGCTGTTTCTACCTCAGCATTTAATACCACAAGCCTTTCATCTAGCAGTCCCATTCTTTCCCTCCCTCTTCTGTTTTTTTGTAACTTCATAATAATAGTTTAACAAAATTATCTCATAATAAAAGAGCAAGGATTTTCACATTT
>JAQSYR010000197.1 GCA_029256035.1 Anaerocolumna sp.
GCATCTTTATGATAAGTATTTAAGTATTCAATGGTTACATCCGCTGAAGTCATAATATCTTTTCTTTCAATAGAACAATTCATATTCTTTAATTTCTTAATATAGTCCTCCGGTGCTTTCGAAGAATTATTGGTAAAAAAAATAAAGTTTCTTTCTTTAGATTTTACTTTATTAATAAATTCTAGAGATCCTTCCAAAATCTTATTACCCAGATAGAAAGTTCCGTCCATGTCTAAAACAAATAATTTTATATTCTCTAATTTTTTATCTTTTTGCATTATGTCTCCCCTGTTATACTTTACTTAGCCAAAATGTCTGCATATTCATTATTTTGAGTCATTACCTTCTTAGCATAGGAACAATGAGGAATAACTTTTTTATTCTCCCCACGTGCATACTCTGCAACTTTACTTACCAATTGTCCTCCTATGCCTTGCCCTTTTAGAGAATCAGAAACAACAGTATGCTCAATAATAATTTTATCATCGTCAGCTAATGCAAAAGAGATGGATGCCAATGGGTTTGATTCTTCTCCTAAATATAAATTATTCTTGCCTTTTTTAATTTCCTGCATATTTTTTCCTTTCATCTTCTACTTCAATTTAAACAATTGCGAAACTCAAGCTTTAATTCTGAAATTGAATTAACTGCATTATACCTTGAAATGCAAAAAAAAGATAGTACTAAGCCATGGCTAATTACTATCTTTCTTTTATTATTATTTTCTATCTATATCCAAAATTGTCTGTAGTAATACATTGGCACCTTTCCAACAATTTTCTAGTGGAGTAAACTCTTTCTCGCAATGGCTGTGACCATTTTCACTAGGTAAAAATATCATGGTAGATGGTATGATATCTGATATATACTGAGCATCGTGTCCTGGACCACTATATAGTCTCATAGAGGAATAACCGTACAAATCAGCATTTTTTTCAACGAAATCAACATATTCTTCATAAAATGCAATTGTTTTACGTGACCATAATTCTTTAAAACTCACCTGGCATTTTTCTATTTCTGTAGGAATTTTCTTTATGATTTCTACTACCTGCTTTATAACCTCAGGATCTTGATGCCTTGCATCCAGTGTGAATTTAACAACTTCTGGAATAACGGTATGTATATTGGGAGATGCTGTAATACGACCTGTGGTATAGACTAGTTTACTATCTAATTTATCAAATTCTTCATGAAGGTAGCCAATTACTTTTGTAGCTGCAAATAAAGCATCCTTTCTGAATTTCATAGGTGTGGAACCAGCATGGTCTGCCTGACCGGCGCAGGTAAACTCATAATTTATCATTCCAACAACACCTTCTACAATACCAATATCTTTTTTCTCTGCCTCAAGGACTGGTCCCTGCTCCACGTGCAATTCCACTAATGCCATATAGTCATTAGGGTTCATACGATTTTCTATTTCCCCCATATAACCGCTTGCTTCTAATGCCTCTTTAAATGTTATTCCATCCACATCTTTTGAAGCAAGCATAGCTTCTTTATTGAATTTGCCTGTAATAACACCAGATGACATCATTGCTGGCTCAAACCTTGCCCCTTCTTCATTGGTCCATACAACAACCGTAATTGGGTGACGATGTTTTAATTTTTCCGTTACAATTGTTTCTGCAGCTTCTAGAGCAGTCAGTACACCCATAACACCATCATAATTACCACCCTGTATTACAGAATCCAGGTGTGATCCCATCATAATAGCTGGAAGATCCCCGTCTCCTGGTAAGGTAGCATAGATATTTGCCATATCATCGGTTTTAATTTCCATTCCAAGTGCTTTACATCTTTTACAAAACTCATCTCTTGCTTCTAAAGCAGCCGGTGACAGAGAAAGTCTTGTGATTCCACCTTTTCCTGTATCACCAAATTTACTAAAAGTAACTATTTTGTCTTCCATTCTTTTCATACTACAACTTATCATAATAGTATCCTCCTTTATGATTTCTATTGATAATTGAATTTAACGTTTGATATTTGTTTATCCTATTTGCATGCGTTTACCTGGTAATATAGCAGATACTGGACATACAGATACACAAAGATGGCATCCAACGCATTTATTCGCCTGTAAAATCGGTTTTCCTGTATCTTTCTCTACTATAATTGCCTGATGACCGCCATCAAAACAGGATATGTAACATCGCCCACATCCAATGCACTTTTCTCTGTGAAACTTTGGATAAAATATACTATCCCTATCTAATTTATCTGCTGGAACAATTTTTGGTAATCCTTTGCCTACCAGCTCTTTTATTTCGTGAAATCCCTGAGAACTTAAATATAATTTCATACCATCAATTAAATCATCAATAATTCGGTATCCATATTGCATAACTGCAGTTGTTATCTGCAAATTCTCACAACCTAGCGCAATAAACTCAGCAGCATCTCTCCAAGTTTCTATACCTCCCATACCACTGATTGGTGTATTGGAAAGTTTGTCATAGGTTTTCATGTCATGTATAAATCGAAGTGCAATTGGTTTTACTGCTTTTCCAGAGTATCCTCCTACACTTGATTTACCATCAACATCTGGACCAGAACAATAGGTCTTTAAATTAATATTCATAATGCTTTTTATGGTATTTATTGCTGCAATTCCTGTTGCACCCGCTTCTACGGCAGCATAGGCCGGTATTTCCATATTGCCTATATTGGGAGTCATTTTTGCTAAGATTGGAAGATGGGTACCTTTCCTTACTGCTTTTGTATATTTCGCCACTAATTCCGGGTTTTGACCTACATCAGATCCAAGTCCATCACCTGCCATATGGGGACAAGAGAAATTACATTCCAGAATATCTGCCCCAGCTTCTGTCATAATCTTGGCCAGCTCTGTCCACTCTTCTTCATATCAAATCGGGGAGATACTTCCTTGGGAACAAATAAACCAACGGTTTTAAAAGCAACTCCTGCCCAGCCCATATCAAAAGCTTTTGCTATCATTTCATAATTACTTGCTACTACAGAGGAGGAAAGGAAAAATGGATTTTCACAGCGTATGTCACAAAAATCAATGGATAAATCCACCTCTGTTCCTGTGCTTTTCGGTAAATTAGAAACAATATTTATAATCTCATCAATCTGTACCGGTCGATTGATTTTTCCTTTTAAACATGCCTTGATGCAATTTTTTTCTGAACACTCTGTACATGGAATGTTGTCCATTAACTGATTAGCTGCGCCAGAGAAATTGTCAAATCTTAGGGAGCGAATAACATTATCTACAGCTAAAGAGTGTGGACAAGCTTTTTTACAAGGTGCATCGTTACATAGGAGACAGGAATTAACCTCTTCGCTTAATTTATTCTTTAGATACAGTTGATTACTCATTTACCTTCCTCCTTTATTTTCGACCTACTCTCTTTACATACTGTCCATATCCAGGTTCTCCAACAAATTCACCATTGTCATAAACCAATCTGCCACGAACATAGGTCTGTACAGGATAACCATGAAGTTTCTTACCCTCCCAGATGGTATGGTCATAATCAGAATGCATATTGTTAACTGAAATTGTGAAATCTTTATTTGGATCATAAATTACAATATCCCCATCTTTACCTACAGAAATAGAGCCTTTGCTAGTACATCCAAAGATTTTGGCAGGATTAGAAGAACATAATTCTACTACTCTGTTAAAGCTTAATTTGCCTTCATTAGCTTTAGAAAGCATATAAGGATACAGGTTTTCCACGCCGGCACAGCCATTTGGAATCTTAGTAAAATCATCCTTACCCCAATCTTTCTCATAGCTTTGGAATGGACAATGATCGGTAGCTACTGTATCAATCGTACCGATTTGAATGGCTTTCCAAAGTGCGTCCTGACTTTCTTTATCTTTCATAGGCGGAGAACAAACAAAGTTTCTTCCATCTTCTCTTTTATATACATCACAGGTAAATTCCAGATACTGAGGGCATGTTTCTATATAAATATCATAACCCTCCATTTTAGCTGCTACTGCTGCCTCTAATCCTTCTTTGTCAGCCATATGAACTATATACAAAGGAGCTTCTTCTGACTTAGCCCAATGAACGGCTCGTTTATCTGCTTCCGCCTCAACATATTCTGGTCTGCTAAGGTAATGATACCAAGGGGAAGTTTTACCTTCCTTTAAAAATCTTTCTATATTCAAATCAATAAGATCCGGGTTTTCTGCGTGAATGTTGGTCATTGCACCAACTTCTTTTGCCTTTTGTAATACTTTAACCAAGGTGGCATCATCTACCATCATGCCCTCTTTTTTATACACTAAAAAACACTTAAAACTAGAAACTCCATAAGCAACAGCCGTTTCAAATTCTTCTAAAATTGCTCCCTCATTTAAATCAGTAATACAGCAGTGAAATGCATAATCTACACAAGCTTGGGGATCACACAGCTGTTTTCTTGCCTCAACTGTTTCTATGATACCATGACCTTTCCTTTGCATAGGATAATCAAATACAGTTGTTACACCGCCACAAGCTGCAGCTCTTGTACCAGCAAGGTAACTGTCTGCAGAAACAGTGCCACCAAAAGGCATTTCAAGATGAGTATGTACATCAATAGCTCCAGGAAGCACCAACATTCCTGTAGCATCTACAACCTTTACACCTTCCTCCATAAGTTCAGTGCCAATAACTGCAATTTTACCATCTTTAATCCCTAAATCAGCTTGAAAGGATTCCGTAGGGGTTATTATTGTTCCATTTTTTATAATTAAATCCATAATATTCTCTTCCTTTCTATTGCTCTATTAGAAATAATACATGCAGGCTTCATCACTTAGACATAAGATCCGAAAGCCTGCATACTTACTGTTACTTAGTTGCTTCTTCCCAATACTTCGCAGTAAATGTAGTATCGTCTACTACAGGAGTAGAAGCCAAATCTTTATTATATAGAGCTAAATAATCTGCTGTCTGTTGAATGGCTGCCATATCGATAAAACCAATATTAGCTGGATCAAAGCCTTCTGGTACTACAAGTTTAGCAACTTCTTCAGCCATATAAACCTGATGTTCTAAAGAAACAGATTTATCTACATTATAAACAATTTCTCCTGCTGCCTTTGGATCTGCACTGGCATCTGCCCATCCTTTAATGGATGCTCTAAGGAATCTTACAATCAGATCTTCATTTTCTGCTGCCCACTCTGAATTAACAAATAAGCAGTCTTCCATCATTGCAACGCCTTCTTCATTCATATCAATTACATTTAAATCTTCTTTTGCAATTCCAGATTCTAATAAAAGACCAAATTCATTATAAGTCATGGCAGAAGCTGCATCGATGGAACCTTCTTTTACCTGGTCCATAGTATAATCCTGTTGTACAAGTTCTAAATCAGAATTTTTATCTAATTTATATTTTTCTAAAAGTGCAAGGATTTCGTATTCATTTCCACCGAACCAGTTACCAACTTTTTTACCTGTTAAATCAGCTGCAGTACTAATTCCCGTATCTTTCTTTGAAACTAATAAAAGACCTGATTTCTGGAACACCTGAGCAATTTCTTGTAATTCATAACCCTGTGCCTGGTAAGTCATAAGACTGGATACCCAGGTAACACCAATATTAGCAACACCATTATAGACATTTTGTTCCGGTATAATATCACTTCCACCTGGTAAAATCTCTATATCGATTCCTTCTTCCTCATAGTAGCCTTTCTCTGCTGCTACGTAATATCCCATAAACTGTGATTGAGGAAGCCATTTTAGCTGAAGTGTTAATTTGTCTAACTCTCCACTGGCTTCTGTTGTTTCTGCTGCTGTTTGCATAATGTTTATCGTTGTGAAGCATGCCACTTTATGGCTTTGCGTTCTACCAAAATAATAAGTAAATAAAGTATAATTCCCACCAAGGATGCCATTACGATATAGGACCAGCCCATGGCCATCATACCTTTTCTAAGATTGTCTTTTACGCCAAAGCCAAGCCCTGAAGTAGATGCTGCAAAATATTCGCTGATCATGGCTGCCATAAGCGCAGCTGGAACATTAATTTTGATAGCAGTAAAAATACTTGGCAGACAATTTGGTAACCGAAGTTTAAAAAATACTTCTTTTCCTGTTGCTGCATAAGACTCCATTAAATCTCTGGCAAATGGTTTTAAATCATTTAAGCCCCGATAAGCATTAATGGCCATAGCCCCCATGCATACTACTGATACAACACCTACTTTTTGTCCAAAGCCACTTTCAAACCAGCGGTTCATAATTGGTGATAAGGCAACAATGGGAATTGCATTAAAGGTAGCAATTACTGTAAGTCCTGTATATCCCCACTTAGGAAACTGTGTTGCAATAACAGCTACCAGAAATCCAATGAGGCAACCTATAACAAGTCCAACCATGGCACCATTTACTGTAGTTACTGTATCCAATGTGGCTTTTTCAAAATTCTTTCCTAAGGTTTTTATAATTTGAGATGGAATTGGCAATTGAAAGGGTTTAAAGTCTAGAACTTTATGTATGACTCCACCTTCCCATAGTGCTATAATCAAAATACCAAAAGATACGGGTAGTATTATGTTTTTTATTTTGTCTTTCATCTTTTACGCACCTTCCTTCTGAACCACTTCTTTATTCCACGGGATGCATTTCTTTTCCAGAAATAAGATGATAGTATAGCTGATAATTCCCATTGCTGCGCTTGTAAATACGGAAGCCCAAAACATATCTTTTGTTCCTGAATATAAGGAATATAATAGTTTTACTCCAATACCACCACTTGACCCTAACATATCTACCAAAATAGATGCAGTTACAGACATTGGTGCAGCTATTTTTAATCCAGCAAATAAATATGGTAAAGAATATGGAATCATTAGCTTATAATAGATGCTCTTCTTCCCTGCTGCATAGGAATACATCAGTTCTTTCTTTTCATTTTCTACACTGGTAAGTCCACTAAGCATATTTACGGATACTGGGAAGAATGTAATATAAGCTGCAATAATGGTACGGGAAGTATTCATATCCCCTACAAGATTAAATATAATGGGTGCCAGTCCTAAAACAGGAACCATTTGTGAAAAAATCAGGTAAGGAAATGCTATCTTTTCTACGGTTTTTGATAAACTCATAATTATGGCAAGTAAAAATCCAACCAAAGCACCTAGGGAAAATCCTAAGATAGCTCTAGAAAATGTAAGCCCAGCAGCACTCATTAATTCACCAAAATTTTGGATAATCACCAGGATTATGTTGTGCAGGTACGGCAATTTAGCGTCTGCCATAGGATCTTTTAAGACTCCTGCAAGTAGAAAAGCAGCTAACTCCCATACCAAAAAGATGCCAATTACCCAGACTATGTTAACCCTAAGCCGGTCTTTTTTGGATATCATATCTATACCCCCTCAAAGCTGTTACGTATCTTAGTCATATAATCAAAGAACTCAGGTGTTTGTCTGCATTCCATATCTCTTGGTCGTGGCAAATCAATATCTACTACTGCTGAAACACGGCCTGGATGTGGAGATAATACTACCACCCTGTCTGATAAAAATACTGCTTCTGAAATATTATGAGTTACAAAGATTACTGTTTTATTGGTTTTATTCCAAATACGAAGTAAATCAATCTGAAGTTTTTCTCTAGTAAATTCATCTAATGCTGAAAATGGTTCATCCATTAACAGGATTTCCGGCTTTATTGCTAAAGCTCTGGCAATTCCAACTCTTTGCTGCATTCCTCCACTTAGTTCATAGGGATAATGTTTGCCAAATTCCAGTAGACCAACTAATTCAAGCATTTTTGTTACTCTTGCTGTACGATCAGATTTTTTCATCCCCATTAGTTCCATGGGCATACAGACATTTCTTCGAATGGTCCTCCAGTCATACAAAACAGGATTTTGAAATACGATTCCATACTTCTTTTTCAGTCTTACATCCCT
>JAQSYR010000198.1 GCA_029256035.1 Anaerocolumna sp.
TTGCAGGTTTTCTACTTATGAAACGAAGTGAAGAAGTAGCACTTGAGAAAATTAATGGATAAGGGGATTATAATATGATTAAAGCTGAACATTTAAAGAAAACATACACAGTAAAAGTTGGTAAGGGTTTGAAAAGGAAAAACCAGCAGATAGAAGCTGTAAAAGATATATCTATGCAAATTGACAAAGGGAAAATCATTGGGCTCCTAGGAATTAACGGTGCAGGGAAAACTACAACTATTAAAATGCTAACTACTTTATTATCTCCAACAAGCGGAACTTATGTTATGGATGATATTGACGCAATCAAGTATCCAACGGAGATCAAAAAACGCATCAACATGATTGCTGGCGGTGAAAGAATGATTTATTGGCGCCTTACCGCTTATGAAAATCTTTGGTATTACGGACAAATCTATAATGTACCAAATCATATACTCAAAAAGAGGATAGATGAACTTCTGGAATTGGTAGGATTAGAACAAAAGAAAAATGTACCGGTTGAAACATTTTCAAAGGGTATGAAACAAAGACTACAAATAGCTCGTGGATTAATTAATAATCCGGAATATTTATTTTTGGATGAGCCAACGATTGGTCTTGATGCAATTGTCTCAAAGGAATTGCGTAATCATATTAAACACCTGGCAATAAACGAGAATAAGGGAATTCTGCTGACATCCCACTATATGAGTGAGATAGAAGAGCTTTGTGATTACATTTACATATTAAGCGAGGGCATGCTGATTAAACAGGGAACTACAAAAGAACTTGCAGCAGATACTTTCAATAGAAAAGAATATGTACTAAAACTATATGCTTATACTAATGATATAACGAAAAATATTGAAAATAGATTAAGAGCATTCGATTCTTCCGTAACCTTATTAGAGAATAGTGAAGGTATAAATATCAGCAGTAATAAAAATATATCATTAGAATTGTCAAAGACTTGTTCCGAGGAAGGGGTATTTATCAAAGAAATGTATGAAAAGGAGCCCAGACTTGAAGACACAATCATGCAGATTGCTAAGGAGGCTTAATATGAATGCATTTTTAAAATCCTTTTTTGCTGAAATGATGAAACAGCACAAAAATTACTTTCACAGCAAGACTATTTACATCTCCTTATTTATATGGCCACTTTTGAATTTTATCACGACCTATTATAGTTTTATGTCATTTGATCTAACAAAAAGCAAAATTTCTTACATTACATCACAAAATATGATAGTATATTTATTATTAGGATATATGTGTATGAGCTGTTTTAGAACTTTAGTCCAATCTGCCTGGAACTTCTCCTTTGAGAGAATGAGCGGAACCTTAGAGCTTATTTATCTTTCACCAACAAACAGAGCCGCAGTTTTATTAGGAAATGCAGTTTCTTCCATGTTTGAAAGTGTTATTGTAATGTTGATATTTTCTGTTTCCATGTTATTTATGAACAGAGAAGTTATTTCTATGAAGCTTTTCCCATTTCTTGCTGTATTTTTTATTACCATGGCATTGGCAGTTATATGGGGAATGTTTCTTAATTCCATTTTCTTATTTTCAAGAGATACTGGCTTTTTATTTACAATCTTAGAAGAACCCATGGAGATATTTTCAGGGGTTAAAGTTCCAACTTCCTTATTTCCCTTCTGGGCAAAGGTAATCAGTGTAGTTTTTCCTTTAACATATGCAATTGATGCCGTCAGAAAAGTAGTACTATTGGGAAGTTCATTCTATGAAATTCGCTGGTTTTTAGTTATTTCAGTTGCTATCATAGTTATATTACTAGTAACAATTCTAATGATTCTTAAGATAGTTGAAAGGCATGTACGATTAACGGGTAATATAAATTTATTCTAGGAGATTGATATGAATATAGGTAATTGTTATGATGAGGAGATAAAAGGTGAATTTTTCTTTTCACCCTTATTTGAAATGCTTGCTTCCATGCATGTTATCGCAAAACCGGAACATCACTTAGACAGAATGAAGTGGATGGAAAAAATCAAAGCCGATATGCGGGTCCAGTTAGTAGAGGAGATAAAGAAATATAGTACTCTAACTAAAGAATGGCTGATCATGGTTGATTTCTCAATTCCAGGTTATTATTCCGAGTTCAGCATTCCAGATGCATTGTTTGAACTTAGTAAGTTAAGTCTAACAAAATGGAATAAAGTATTTAAATCATACAATATGAATATTCAAAGAAATGATAAAAACGAGATTATTAAAATTATGAAGGAATACTATGAAGCCGTATTTAAAAATGAGATAAACTTTTTGCAGCCTTTACTTACCCGAAGCCTTATGAAAGAAATGAATGCCTGTAAGGAGGACGGACTATTACATCGAATTGATAAGTTTCATGAACGGATAGAAATTAAAGGTACCCAGATCATTCTCCATAAAAATAAAGATTATCTATTTGATGTTAGAAAACTGAATAAGATTGTTATTACAGCCAGTACTTTCATAAGTCCACATCTATTGATGGGTGATGCAAATGGATGTTTATATTTAACCAAACTGGTTGAAGTGGAAGAAAGAAAGGAAATGGTTCCGACTGATTTAGTTGACTTGTTAAAATCTCTTGGGGATGAGACCAGACTTAAAATACTTCATGAGATGAGGAAGAGCCCTGTCTCCACCCAAAGCCTGGCTATTAAGCTTAATCTTTCGGAAGCTGGCATCTCCAAGCATTTGAAGGTACTCTTTCATGCAGGTCTTGTGGAGAAGACACGACAGGGGAATTATATATTATATGCCATAAGAAAGGATGGGATTGATTTTATTCCTTATAAGCTATATGAATATATCATGAGATGAAAACATTTTTTTAGATAATGAAACGTACAATTCAAGAACAAGGTTTGATTATTTGCTATATTGGTTATAATTAATAATTATAGCCTGTTTAGTGAATAATACTTGATTATTCATCTTCGAGGCTATATAATTAATATATTAAATAGCTGGAGGTAGCATATGTTTTTCTTATTCTGGACTAATCCATATATTGCAATTATAGGAGATATGAAAGACATAAAATATAAAGATGATATTTTTTCAAAATTTATAATAACATTAGGAGATGAATTCCAAGGATTACTATGCAATGGAGCAAATACCATGCATATCTTATTTGAAATTGAGCAGCGGATGTATCCCGTCAAAATAAGATTTGGAGTTGGCGTTGGTGAAATTACTACCGATGTGAATCGTGAAATGGCTATAGGGGCAGATGGTCCAGGATATTATAATGCAAGAACTGCTATTGAATATTTAAAAGCTAATGAAAAAAGAAAGCAAAACAAACCTGCGAATATTCGCTTTGAGATTGATGGTGATAATCAGGCATCTACAATTATGATAAATACAATTTTGTCTTTAATGACCGTAATTAAGGATTCCTGGAGTGATAGGCAAAGAGAAATTATCTGGGATATGTTTGAACATCAAGATAGTCAACTGGATGTAGCCAAAAGACTTGCGATTAAGCAGCCATCCGTACAAAAAAGCTTATCAACAGGAAAATACTACTCCTTCAAAGATGCATTCGATACCATTGGACAAGCATTAAAGGAAATAAGGAGAAAAAATGTTTAGAGAATATTTTATTTTATTTCTTTTGGCACATATCTTGGGAGATTTTTATATACAAACAGCTAAGACGGCTGAAAAGAAAGAAAAAAGTATGAAGTGGGTACTGATTCATGGTTTGTACTACTTGGTAGTAATGTTTCTAATTATCTACTTTACAAAAGAAAGAGAAAAAAGCTAACACAAATAGTAGAAAGAAATGTATTTTTTATTGACCAATTATTACATAGCATTTGTTTAACGGGAATAGCCTATTGGTTTGTTCGCAACAATATACAGCCAAAGGAAACTCCTATATTTATGGACTTTTTTAATATGATAGAAATATCAGAGGTACAAGTCCTGTCTTGGTTATTGGCATTATTAATAATACATAAGCCTGCCAATATAGCAATATCAAAACTTTTAATGATTTATAAACCAGAAAATAAAAAT
>JAQSYR010000005.1 GCA_029256035.1 Anaerocolumna sp.
AAGGGGAAGATATGGGAGTACTTATCGGCAAAAGAGGACAAACTCTGGATTCCCTACAATATCTTGTAAGTTTGGTTGTAAATAAAGATAGCGAGAATTATTTAAAAGTTAAACTTGACACTGAAAATTATAGATTTAGAAGAAAAGAAACTCTTGAGAATCTGGCTAAAAATATTGCATTTAAAGTAAAAAGAACGAAAAAGCCAGTTACTCTAGAACCTATGAATCCATATGAACGTAGAATTATTCATTCAGCACTTCAGGGTGATAAATTTGTGGAGACTCATAGTGAAGGGGAAGAACCATTTAGAAAAGTTGTTATTGCCCTAAAAAAGAATGTTGAAATGAGAGAATATAAACCAAGAACAAATAAATACTCTTATGGAAAAAGTACTGGAAAAGACTATAATAAAAATAAGAAATATGGAAATAGACAAGTTACACAGAAATTAAATGAAGAATAGTTAATATGTGGGTGTATTAAAGAAATTACTTTGATACACCCATTTACTCATTGAATGATGTATGTTTTAGAAAGGTAGTCAGAAATGAATACAGATACAATTGCTGCAATAGCAACTGCAGTTAGTAATGCCGGCATCAGTATTATTCGTATAAGTGGAAATGATGCATTTTCTATTATTGATAAGATATATAGAGTTAAGAGTGAATTAGAATTTTTAAAACAAAGGCAATTTCTAAGTAATGATGCAGATGATCAACAGGATCAATACCTAACTGGAAGAAAAAAAATATCAGAATGTGAAAGTCACACTATTCATTATGGTTATATTGTGGATAAAGATGCTATTATTGATGAGGTAATGGTATTATTAATGCGGGGACCAAGAAGTTACACCAAGGAAGACGTTGTAGAAGTTCACTGCCATGGTGGTATCATTGTAACTAAGAAGATTCTAGAAGTAATCCTTAAATATGGTGCAAGAATTGCAGAACCCGGTGAATTTACTAAAAGAGCATTTCTAAATGGAAGAATTGATTTATCTCAGGCAGAAGCTGTTATTGATATTATAAATGCTAAAAATGAATATGCACTTAAGAATTCTGTTAATCAATTAAAAGGTAATATATTAGAAAAAGTTAAAGAAATCAGAGATAATATAATTTATGATCTTGCATTTATCGAGTCTGCATTAGATGATCCTGAACATATTAGTCTGGATAATTTTAGTGAAGATTTATATTTACACGTTCAAAATAATTTAGAGGTACTTGATAAATTATTAAAATCAGCCCATAATGGACGATTGCTTAAAGAAGGTATTAAGACTGTTATATTAGGTAAGCCTAACGCCGGAAAATCTTCTTTATTAAATATACTTGTAGGTTCAGAAAGAGCTATTGTAACAGATATAGCAGGAACAACCAGGGACACTTTAGAAGAGACAATACAATTAGGTAATATAAGTTTAAATATAATTGATACTGCTGGAATTCGAAAAACCGATGATTATGTAGAAAAAATTGGTGTTGAAAGAGCAAAAAGCTCTGCCTTAGATGCTGATCTAATAATCTATGTAGTAGATGCATCAACTGAACTTGATGAGAATGATAATGAAATAATAAACTTAATACAGGATAGAAAATCAATTGTTTTATTAAATAAATCGGATTTAACCAACGTAATTAATTCTGATTATATTAAGGAATTAACAGGTAAGGATGTTATTTCAGTATCTGCCAAAGAAAATATAGGTATAGATATTCTCGAACAATGGGTCAGCGACATGTTTTTTCAGGGAAAATTATCATTTAATGATGAAGTTTATATTACAAGTATACGACAAAAGAAAGCTATTGAGGATGGCATTCAAAGTTTAATTATGGTGAAACAAAGTATTGAAGACGGTATGCCAGAGGATTTTTATTCTATAGATATGATGCATGCATATGAGGTATTAGGAAGTATTGTTGGGGAAGCTGTTGATGAAGATTTAGTAAATACAATATTCAGGGAATTTTGTATGGGAAAATAGTTTCTTTTTTTAGAAGGAGGATAATACAAAATGGCATATATATATGAATCCTATGATGTAGTTGTTGTGGGTGCGGGGCATGCTGGTTGTGAGGCTGCTTTAGCTTGTGCAAGACTTTCATTAAATACTTTAGTTCTTACTATAAGTATGGACAGTATTGCATTAATGCCATGTAACCCTAATATTGGCGGCACATCAAAAGGACATTTAGTTAGAGAAATAGATGCATTAGGTGGGGAAATGGGTAAGAACATCGACAAGACTTATATTCAGTCTAAGATGTTAAATATATCAAAAGGACCTGCAGTACATTCTTTACGAGCTCAGGCAGATAAACAGGAATACAGCAGGACAATGAGGAAAGTTCTCGAAAATACTAACAATTTAACATTAAAACAGGCTGAAGTTGTTGAAATATTAGCGGAAGATCATAAGGTTGTGGGGATAAAAACTTATTCTGGAGCAATATATCCTTGTAAAGCTGTTATTTTATGTACGGGAACTTATTTAAAAGCCAGATGTGTGTATGGTGATGTAAGTAACTATACAGGACCTAATGGTTTACAGGCTGCCAATTATCTAACAGATTCACTAAAATCTTTAGGGATAGAGATGTATCGATTTAAAACAGGGACACCTGCGAGAATTGATAAACGTTCTATAGATTTTTCGAAAATGGAGGAACAGTTTGGAGATGAAGACATTGTTCCATTTTCATTTACAAATACAGCTGAGGATATTAAAAAAGAACAGGTTTCCTGTTGGTTAACCTATACTAATGAAGAAACTCACAGAATTATTAATGAAAATATTGATAGGTCTCCTTTATACTGTGGTGATATTAAAGGAACAGGTCCTAGATACTGTCCTTCTATTGAGGATAAGGTGGTTAAATTTGCTGATAAAAACAGACATCAGGTATTTATTGAACCAGAAGGTAATTATACCAACGAAATGTATGTGGGAGGTATGTCTAGCTCGCTTCCAGAAGATGTTCAATATCAGATGTATCGAAGTGTTGCAGGTCTTGAAAATGCTAAAATTATTAGAAATGCATATGCTATTGAATATGATTGTATTAATCCTATGCAACTAAAACCAACGCTAGAGTTTAAAAATGTGGAAGGTTTGTTTAGTGGTGGCCAGTTTAACGGTAGTTCCGGATATGAGGAAGCTGCAGCTCAGGGATTAATGGCCGGTATCAATGCAAGTATGAAACTACTTGGTAAAGAGCAGGTTGTATTAGATCGTTCCGAAGCTTACATTGGTGTGCTAATTGATGATTTGGTTACTAAGGAGACAAGAGAACCTTATCGAATGATGACATCAAGAGCAGAATATAGATTAATTCTTCGTCAAGATAATGCAGATCTTAGACTTTCAAAAATAGGTCACAGAGTTGGGTTAATTGACAATGAAAGATACGAAAAGTTAATGGAAAAAGAAGTACAGATGGAAGAAGAAATTAAAAGATTAGAGAATACTTTAATCGGAGCAAATGCAGAAGTTCAGGCTTTGCTTGAACAGTATGGAAGTAATATATTAAAAACTGGAACTACATTGGCCGAACTTATCAGACGTCCTGAATTAACTTATGAAATGTTAGCTCCAATGGATAAAGATAGAGTTGAGTTACCTAAATCAGTAATTGAGCAAGTTAATATATATATTAAGTATGAAGGCTATATTCAAAGACAAATGAGACAAGTAGATCAGTTCAAGAAAATGGAAGGTAAATTAATTCCTGAGGACTTGGATTACACGCAAGTACCTAGTTTAAGAATAGAAGCTAAGCAGAAATTGAATCAGATCCGGCCAAGGTCTGTTGGACAGGCATCAAGAATATCTGGTGTTTCCCCTGCAGATATATCCGTACTTTTAGTTTATTTGGAACATTTTAAACATAGCAAAAACAATTAGTAAACATATTTATTAGATTACCAATATAAGTAGAAAGAAAGGGGGATGTTTGGTGTGCATGCAATTGAACTTTTAGAAGATTCCTTACTAAAAATCGGCTTAACATTAAATTCAAAGCAAATTGAGCAGTTTATTAAATATTATGATATGTTAATTGAAAAGAATAAAGTTATGAATCTGACTGCAATAACTGAATTTGAAGAAGTGATCAATAAACATTTTGTAGATTCTCTTTCTATAATTAAGGTTTATAAAACAATGGAAGAAAAAAAAGTACTTGATATGGGTACTGGAGCAGGATTTCCAGGTATACCATTAAAAATAGCATTTCCTTCTCTAAATATTACACTTCTTGATTCACTTAATAAGAGAGTTAATTTTTTAAATGATGTAGTAAGTGAATTAGATTTAAAAAACATTCAAGCAATTCATGGTAGAGCAGAGGACTTTGGAAAGGATATAAATTTTAGAGGGCAATATGATTTGTGTGTATCGCGTGCCGTTGCTAAATTATCAACACTTTCAGAATATTGTTTGCCTTATGTGAAAATAAATGGTTATTTTATCTCTTACAAATCAGGTAATATTGAGGAAGAATTAGAGGAATCAAAAAGAGCTATTAAAGTACTTGGAGGAGAAATTGATTTGGTTGATAGATTTAATTTACCTGGTACAGATATGGAAAGATCTTTTATTGTAATTAAAAAGATTTTAACTACACCAAAAATTTATCCAAGAAGTGCAGGTAAACCAACAAAGGAACCAATTAAATAGTATAATTTTTCTAATTAAAGTATTCTAGTATTTTTTATTTATCTATTTAATGATTTATGACATTCTATGTCGAACCATGAAAGATACAGTAGAAATTTACTAGTATACTTTTTTTATTTAATGATTTAGTTCTATTGCAAAATATGTTATATTTAATAGTATGTTATATTTGATTGAAAATTAATTATTAACTGAAGGTGAATTATGTCTATTTATGGAAAATTATATAATTGTGATAGTTACTTAGTAATTGCAAATGAAATAAGTAACAAGTTTAATAATGGACTCATAAGTCGTATGGAAAATACAATAGAAAATGGTAAAATAAAAAATGATAATACAAACAATGGTAAAGTAAATAACGATGAAGTAATTAATGTTATTGTTTTTAATTCAAACGATATACCAGTTTCTATCGGTAGTTTAATTTCTGTGGATAACCAATATTTTATCAATAACGTAATTACTGAAGATTGTAATGATAAGGATGAGTATGAAGAGTTAGCTGTTCGAATGTTAGTAAATAAAGCATTTAAGCTAGGAGCAATTGAAATAATAGCTGAAATTCAAAATGAGAAGAGAACTCTATACAAGAAAATTGGATTTTTAGAAATAGACGGTGAATCTTTATACAATAATTCAAATTATTGTAAAGTAAAGATTGTTTCTACTGGTTTTTATAAAGAGTGTTAATTTTATCATGCATTATCAATTTTTATTTTTGGCTTTTATTATTCTGTAATTTGTTATATTATATAAAGGAGAGGAGGAACGCATAACAAAATATGAATGATAATAAGGACAATAAGGATATATTGGATCCTAATATAAAGAACCAGTGTCATTTAATTGATGCTTTAGAATTTGTTAAAGAAATGAATATAAATACAGAGGATAAAATTCAAGCTTTACAAAATGACATACTGAGCTTGGAAGCTAGCAAAATTCAAATGGAAGCTACTATCCTTAATCTGGATAATTTAAATAATGAAAGTGCTAATTATTTTTCTCCATCTATTGGAAATAAGAAAGCTACTCATATTGAAGACTATGAAAATCAAATATCGAATTTGAGCAATTGTATTATTGAAAAAGAGCGAGAAATGGAATATTATACCATAAAACTAAATAGAATTGAAAACTTAAATGAATGTTTAAGTCACTTAGAATTTTTTTCAATGAATCATTTTAAAAATATATACAAGTCTGTACCAAGTACTAACGAAACGGTAAGTCCTAGATTTGGAATTAATTTGTTACATGCTCAGGAGAATGAACGTAAAAGAATTGCAAGAGATTTGCATGATTCAACGGTGCAAAGTCTAACAAATCTAAAACATAAATCTGAACTTATAACCAGATTAATTGATATAGACGCTGTTAGAGCTAAATTAGAGTTACAGACTATGATTCTTACACTTAAATCTACAATAGATGAGATGCGAAGTATTATTTATGATTTGAGACCTATGTCTATTGATGATTTGGGATTAACTGCTACCATTAATAAATATGTGAATGAAATCAAAACAACTAATTCTGTTGATATTATATTTAATGTTATTAATACAGAATACAGTGTATTACCTGTTATAAATCTTACTCTTTTTAGAATAATACAGGAAGCTACAACCAATGCCTTAAAGCATGCCAATGCAACTAAAATCACAATCAATTTGGATTATTGTTGTACCAATATTATATTATCAATTTGTGATAATGGAATTGGCTTTAATCCTGATGAATTGGGTACTTCTGATGATAACCAAAGTAAATTTAATGGATTTGGTCTGTCTATTATGAGAGAGCGAATTTTCTTATTAGCAGGTAAAATAGAAATTATTTCAGATGAATTAAAAGGAACTCAAATAATTGTTAGTGTTCCGACAGAAACAGCAAGAACATATACGGAGGATAATTAATGAATTCTATAAAAGTAATGCTTTGCGATGACCATCGTATGATAAGAGAGGGTATAAAGCAATTGTTAGAGCTTGATGGTGACATAGAAGTTATTGCTGAAGCTAATGATGGTGAGGAATGTTTAAGTATAATTGATCAAGTAAAACCAGATGTTTTATTGTTAGACATAAATATGCCAAAAATGAATGGATTAAAAGTTCTTGAAAATTTAAGTTCAAAGAAATTGAAATATCGTGTTTTAATTCTTACAATTCATAATGAAATTGATTATTTAATAAAGTCAATGGATATAGGTGTTGATGGCTATGTATTAAAAGATTCGGATTCTTCCGTATTAAAGAAAGCTATTATTTCTGTATTTAACGGTGAAAAGTATATACAATCTGAATTAGTACCACTTTTGGAAGAGCGTATGGAACAAAGAATTGATGTTGATTCCTCAGAAGATAAAGTACTAACGAGACGTGAAGTTGAAGTGTTAAAGTTGTTAACAGAAGGTCTATTTAATAAAGAAATTGCTTACCAATTATCTATTAGTGAAAAAACAGTAAAAAACCATGTATCTAATATATTTAAAAAAATATGTGTTTCTGATAGAACCCAAGCTGCTGTATATGCTATTAAAAATAATATAGTGGAGCTTTATTAATATTGATATGAATTATTGGGGAAACTAAGCATAACTAAGCACAACTTATGTTGTGCTTTTTTCATACCAAAGGAAAGTTCGGTCAACTTCCCTATGACACTAAAAGACATTCCAGGTAAGTTGCGAACTAGCGTGTTAAGTAGATGCAAGCTTAAACTTTGCTAGCCGCAGTTGGCGCGGGATCCTGGGTATATTTTTTGTCTTTCATATAATTGTAACTCATAAAATGTTTCACGTGAAACATTTTTGATAAACAATGTCATAAAGTCTAGATATATGAAAGAAATGGTGATATAATAGTTCTGTTATATTAAATTTTGTAAAATTTCTAGTCATTTTTAAAATAATAAAGGGGGAAAGTATATGGGGCGAGTGATTGCTGTTGCTAATCAAAAAGGTGGAGTAGGAAAAACCACAACAGCTATTAATTTATCCGCATGTCTGGCTGAAAAAGGGAAGAAGATACTTACTATTGATATTGATCCCCAAGGAAATACCTCTAGCGGACTTGGTGTAGATAAGAATAGTTTAAAAAATACAGTTTATCAACTAATAATTGGACAAAGCTCCATAAACCAATGTATATTAGAAAACGTATTTGATAATTTGGATTTACTCCCTTCCAATGTTGATTTAGCAGGTGCAGAAATTGAATTAATAGGTGTAGAAGATAGAGAATTTATTTTGAAGAAAGAAGTCGAAAAAATAAAAGATAACTATGATTTTATTATAATTGATTGTCCGCCATCTCTTAATACATTAACCGTCAATGCCATGACAACAGCAGATTCAGTTTTAGTACCAATTCAGTGTGAATATTATGCATTAGAGGGTTTAACACAGCTTATTCACACAATTAATTTAGTTAAAAACAGATTAAACCCAGATTTGTATCTTGAAGGTGTTGTTTTTACCATGTTTGATGCAAGAACAAATTTGTCTCTCCAGGTTGTTGAAAATGTTAAAACTAATTTAAAACAGAATATTTATAAAACAATTATTCCACGAAATGTTAGATTGGCCGAAGCACCAAGTCATGGAATACCAATTAATTTTTATGATTCTAAATCAGCCGGAGCAGAAGGTTATCGTGACCTTGCAGATGAAGTCATCGATCATAAAGATTAAATTTAAAATACATAATTATTATAAATGAGAACCCCTGTTTTTTTATGCATAAACAAATTGTAAAGAAAGGTTTGGAATATTTATGCCTCCAATTAAAAAAGGTCTTGGAAAAGGTTTGGATTCAATGATACCAGAAAAAGTAGTAAAAAAAGAATCCAAGGATAAGCAAGTAGAAGACAATGTTTCACGTGAAACATTAATTAATATAAATGAAATAGAACCAAATAAAGGACAACCTAGAAAAAATTTTGAAGACGATAGTTTACAGGAACTTGCTGATTCAATAAAACAATATGGAATCATTCAACCTTTGATCCTGCAGAAAAAAGATAAATATTATATTATAATTGCAGGTGAGAGAAGATGGCGTGCTGCCAGATTAGCTGGTTTAAAAAAAGTTCCAGCAATAATAAAAGATTACACACCTCAGGAAAGTATGGAAATTGCCTTAATTGAAAATATTCAAAGACAAGATTTAAATCCAATAGAAGAGGCATTGGCTTATCATAATCTAATTCAGGAATTTAATTTAAGACAAGACGAAGTAGCAGAAAGAGTATCGAAAAGTAGAGTAACTGTAACAAATTCAATGAGATTGTTAAAATTAAATAGTAAGGTACAGCAAATGTTAATCGATGGCATGATTTCAACAGGACATGCCAGAACATTATTAGGAATTGAAGATGAATTATTTCAATACACAGTAGCATTAAAAGTATTTGATGAAAAATTAAGTGTAAGAGAAACGGAAAAACTGGTCAAAGATATTCTAAACCCAAAACAAGTAAAAGAAGAAATTGCAGTTACAAAAGATAACAGTGTTATTTACAAAGAAATAGAAGATAAAATGAAAAGTATTATTGGAACAAAGGTAAATATTAAAAGAAAAGCAAAAGATAAAGGTAAAATTGAAATAGAGTATTATTCTACGGAAGAACTAGAACGAATAATAGATTTATTTAATTCAATAGTTTAAGATACAAGGAGATAAGGTATGAGTTTATTTGAAACATTTGGATTGGACTTGGAATATGTAGTAATTGGATTAATAGGTTTTTCATTTTTTCTTTTTATTCTCAGTATAATTTTATTAGTAAAAAATCATAAACTGAATCAAAAATACAAAAAATTCATGCAGGGTGCAGATGCAAAGAACCTTGAAGGAAGAATTATTGAAAGATTTTCTGAAATTGATTCATTAAAACTAGAAAGCAAAAAAATTAAATCAAAAATTGAAAGCCTAACAGATAATCTTTTAATAACATATCAAAAAATAGGTATCGTTAAATATGATGCTTTTAAAGAAATGGGTGGAAAGCTAAGTTTTGCCCTGGCATTATTAAATGATAATAATGATGGATTTATATTAAATTCTATGCACTCAAGCAGAGAAGGTTGCTATACTTATATTAAAGAAATTATAAAAGGAGAGTCTTTTGTAGTTTTAGCTGAGGAAGAAAAAACTGCTCTAGAGGAAGCAATAAATAGTAGAAATTATATGAAATAAAGAACGTGATGTTTAACATTAATTATATTATTTATTATAGGAGAAATATAATAACAAAAATATAATAATAAAAATATGATAGTAAAAACATTACAATTTAAATATTATAATAAAAATATAATAATAAAAACAGTGCTCAAATACTAGTGAGCACTGTTATTTTCTTAATTACTTGATTCTTAATTTATAATGTGAAGATTCTCATGCTATTAAAAGTGGATATTGAGAGATGGCAAATGGGTAGAGCAATGTAGTTTTAATTAATACTATAAATATTTCTCTGGCTAGTTAAATTGATTTATTATAAATAGTGATTAGGGTGTCATAAGTCTAGTTCCTATAGTATACTATAAAATTACTATGTTAAATTAAAATATAATATTATAGGACAAGCTATTGACATTGGAACTAGGTTTATATATATAATTAGTACAATAAAAGCTAAGAAGTTATAAGATTTAAAGGAAAGAGGTTATAGGTAAATATTTATCTTGAGGAGAACTAATGAGAAGAATTTTAGTTGATTCAATTAAAGGAAACGAGACATTAGCCAGAGATATTATTAATGATTTCGGTATCGTTATAATGTCGACTGGTACAACACTAAAAAAAGGGTATTTGAGGAAATTAAGAGAATTAGATATTCAGTATGTATTTGTTGAAGATGAGTATTCAGAGGGCGTTCAGGATCAAAGTATAACAGAATTATTAATACAAGATCAATGTCAGGATGTATTAAAAAATATAATAGATAAGTATGCTTATCAGAAAAATGGTGAGTTAGAAGAAATAAGAAATATAGCAGAGGAAATAATAAGGGATATTTTAAAAGAACCCAAAATTATGTTTTCAATAAGCGGTATTAGAAAAAAAAGCGAAAGTACATATTCACATTCAATTAATGTCTGCGCTTTATCTGTATTTATAGCTCTTAAAATGAATATAGGAAAAGATAAAGTAAGAGAAATCGCCATTGGTGGTCTCTTACATGATATTGGCTTTACTTCAATTACATTAGATTATAAGAATCTAATATTTGAAGAATGTACAATAGAAGAACAAAAAAATCTTATGAAGCATGTTGTATATGGATATACCATTGTGGATAAAGAAGATTGGATATCATTTGCATCAAAAGATATTATTTTAAACCATCATGAACGGGTTGATGGTTTAGGTTATCCATTTCACAAAAAAGGAGATAAAATTAAAATAGGAACTAAGATTGTTGCTGTATGCGATGAATTTGACAGAAAAGTTTATGGATATATGGAGCATTTGACAAAGGTACATAAAGCACTTGATTATATAGCCAGACATGCTGGGTTAAAGTTTGATGAAGAAGTAGTTGATTGTTTTATTGATTCAGTTGCAGCATATCCTAATGGTATTGGTGTGATTACCTCTGAAGGAGAGACAGGAATAGTTCTTAGACAAAACTACAAAAACCCGACCAGACCAGTGGTTCATATGATCACAGATAAAAATGGTAATAAGTATCCATATTGGAAGGAAAGGGATTTAAGTAAAGAACTTAAAATTTCAATATGGGACACTACGGAAATATAAATTCCGAAACAAATCATACCAAATAGAAAGTAGTTATGAGAGAGTGTTTAACTGATTAAAACAAAAAAAATAATTTTTTTAGAATAAATTATATTTCTTGCAAGGACAACAAAAATATGATATAAGTAATAAATACGGTTAAAAACAGTAAAAAGACAATATAAAAACAGCAAAATACAGCTAGAAAAACAGCTAGAAAAACAGCTAAAAAAATTGCTAAAAAAACTAGTAAAGTAAAATTATATAGCATGTTAAATAAGCTGCTTTCCATATAATGTGGGAAGTGAATGAATTATAAAAATATGAGTTAGGTGGTGAATGATTGTGCATAGTTATTTAAGAGCAATTGGATTTAGTGAAATTACAGATAGAGCAGGGTTGGATCAATTATTTAGCATAATCATAGAACAACCAACAGAGAAGAAGATTGTTAAAACACAGGATAATAAAATATTTGCAGAACTTTCTAAGGAATTTTCTAAATATATGGGTATAACGTTACGTGGAGAATATGATGATGATGGTAAGTTTTACATGGAGCATTATTTTCCGTATTACAAAAATCAAACGGTAAGTACCAAAGAAGAAGCATCTATAATTAAACGTGTAGATACAGAAGCATATACAGGTATGAGTGATGATGTAAGGTTAGGTGTCTCATTAATCTTTTATCTTCAGAATGTGGTTGAGTATCTAGAGGAAGCGAAAGGAAAGATTCAAAAAGGTGTCATCTGGCCCATTTATTTATCGGGGCTTTCCTTATCTGGCAAAATAATTCTTCCGTTAGAGCAGGATGAAAGATTAGAAAAGAATAATAGTGCTGATGTACAATATAGAAGACAGTTAATATCAGAGGCAAAAAAAGGAAATCAAGAAGCCATTGACAGCTTAACCATAGGTGACATCGATATGTACGCCATGATATCAAGAAGAGCTAAGTATGAGGATATTTATACAATTGTGGAGTCTTCCTTTACTCCTTTTGGTTCTGAATCCGATAACTATACCATATTAGGGACAATACTTGATATGGACACTGTAACCAATGGATATACTGGGGAAGAAATCTATGATTTTATGATTAATAGTAATGACGTACTATTTCATATAGCTATGAATAAAAAGGATTTGCTTGGGGAACCTGCAGTTGGAAGACGTTTTAAAGGAAACATATGGCTCCAGGGTATGATTGATTTTAACGTACCTAAATTATAATGTTAATATATAAAGCCGCAGCGGTTACAGAAATGAATAATTTGGTTTGGATATTTTAAGTCCTGCAAAACAAACTTAGAATATCTAAATCAAATTTTTTATTTAGAAATATTTATATTTTGTAACAGTCCCTTGACTTTAAAAGGGGTTCAACATATAATTATAAAGGTGTCTATTTACGTAACCTTAAGCATCTATAGCTCAGTAGGATAGAGCGACCGCCTCCTAAGCGGTAGGCCGCTGGTTCGAATCCAGTTAGATGCGGTTTTGATTAGAAGTAGAACATAAAAGGGACTGTTTAAATGATGTGGATTAATCATTTAAACAGTCCCTTTTATGTGGATAAACGAAATTTTAAATATCAATATAAGAGGTATCCGATGCTTTTCTGCGACGTTCTCTTTTGCGGTGATACGTGCTGCGTCGTCTACGATAAGGAATTTCCACAAATACTACATATAAACCAATACCTAAAGATATAACAGTTATAATAATACCAATAATAATTGGATTTAATGTATTGGTCACTGCACCGCTTTCTTCTATATCCTCTTCATCACTTGGAAATTTTAAATCTAAGGGTAAAAGCGAAACTTTTCCTAAGCTGGGGTAATGTGAATTATTAAAAATAATATCTGAGGATCCAACAAATTTTTCATCGTATTTATATGAAATTGTGCCAATAATATTTTCTCCTTCTGATAGGCCACTAATTTGTGCAAATGAAACTTCCTTAACAGCATCCTCAAAGGAGGCAGAGCTTGGTAATATAACATTACCCTTATTGCTAATATGCAATGCAGACTGACTAGTATTTAATAAAGTATTATACTTTGTAAACAGTGGAGATGGTTCAATGGAATATGGGTTTTCCATGTCTGCAATATTATAAATAGAAAAATTATCAAACCCATAATTTAATATTTTAGCAGTATCCTCATACTCATGGGTAATAGTATCACATGACATAATAACACTAATAAGAGTCATTCCATTACGCTCTGCATATGTGACTAAAGTATATTTCGCTTTGGATGTATAACCGGTTTTACCACCGATGGCACCATCAAAATGAATATCACCCTTTACAAATTTATGATGATTATTTAAATACCTTGTCTCTTCCTGAATATTTGTAGGTGGTATTATATAAGTACGGGAACTGGAAATCTCTCTGAAAACATCATTATTAATTGCTTCCTTAGCTATCAGTGCCATATCATAAGCAGATGTATAGTGATCTGGATCAGGAAGCCCATGTGGATTAACAAAATTAGAATCTGTAGCCCCCAGTTCTTTTGCTTTTTCGTTCATGATTTTAGCAAAGGATTCCACATTGCCAGCAATATGTTCTGCGATTGCATAAGATACTTCATTGGCAGATTCTAAAAGTATACCGTACAAACTTTGTTCCATGGTAAGTTCTTCACCCACATCAATACCAATTCGGCTACTATCTAAATCCACATCAAATATTGCTTCTTTTGAAAAGGAAACGGTTTCACCTAGAGATGAATTTTCTATTGCGATTAAAGCAGTGAGTATTTTTGTTATACTTGCAGGATAGTAGGTTTGGTGGATATTTTTAGAATATAAGATAGCTCCTGTGGATGCTTCCATTACAATTGCGGCTTCAGAATATACTTCTGGAGAGTTTTCTGGCCACATAGATGGATTGTCTGAAGTATTCTCAG
>JAQSYR010000199.1 GCA_029256035.1 Anaerocolumna sp.
GCAGAAAATACCTGAATTTCTGGGTTGATTGCTTTCGCTGCTGCTTCATAGTTAGCTAATTTAGCTTTTGTAGTATCAAGTTCCATACCACCAATGAATCCAATAGCATTAGTTTTAGACATAAGTCCTGCTAAAGCACCAGCCATATATCCGATTTGAGTAGCATCTGGTAAGATAGATACAATATTTTCAGTTTCAACTGTACCATTTAATAATGCAAAGTATACATTAGGGTAATCTGCTGCAACTTCTTTTACAGCATCTGTATACTGATTTCCTGGAGCAAAGATTAAATCGATTCCTAAATCGCAATAGCTTCTGATACTAGTTGCAAAATCTGCTGTTGCAAGACCGTCTGTGTACTGAGTTTCAAAACCACTTTCTTCTGCAGCTGCTACCATTGCATTATAACATGCTGCGCCCCAGCCACCATCAGAAATAGATGAATCTAAGATCATAGCTACTTTATAAGTCTTTTCTGGTGCTGCTGTTGTTTCAGCTGAAGTTTCTGCAGCATTTCCTGCTGTAGTTTCAGTTGTAGCCTGAGTTGGGCTGCTTGTTGAACCACATCCAACTAATCCTGTTACCATTGCAACAGCTAATACAAGTGCGAATAATTTTCTTTTCATAAACATTCCTCCATATTTGTTTTTTCGTAATATATAATTAAGGCAAATAGTAACGCTGCCATTAATACTCCACCTGGCATCCATCTTCCAAAGATAACTGCTGATAATGCTATAAATCCACGTCCAGATACTACACCATCGGAATAGGTGCTTATGTAACAAGTGGTAAGATATGCTCCACCCATACCTGCCAAGGCACCACATATCATACATGCAATGTATTTCTGTCGAACCACATTAATACCTAGGGATTCTGCGGCTTTTGGATATTCTCCAACAGCTCTGTAATTAAGTCCTGGCTTAGTTTTTGTAAAAAATACATAAGTAAATGGCACTAAAAGGTATGCCAGATATACAATAATTGTGTGATTAAACAATACAGGTCCAAGGATTGGAATTTTACTTAAGATAGGGATTGGCATTACCTTCATAAGTGTTGCCTGTGCAAGGGTGGAACTAATTCCAAAATAAATTTTGTAGATGAAAGAAGCTAAGGCCGGTGCAAATATATTAATTGCCATACCATAAACGATCTGTTCTGCTCCTAGTGTAATGGTACAAAAAGCATAAACCATATTAATTAGCAAACCAGCAATCCCACCAGCCAAAACACCAAGATAGGGATTCCCAGTAATATAGGAAGTTAGAAAGCCAACCAGTGCTCCAAATGCCATAATTCCGTCTAATCCAATATTAACCTGCCCTGCTCGCTCTGAATATAATTCTGCCAGCGCAACAATAAGGATGGGTGTTGCCATTCGAATGGTGGATAACAATAATTCACACAATAATTAATGCTTGAATAATATCAACTACTGATGTTGGCATACCACTTCCAACCTGCATGGTTGTTGCACCTGCTCTTAGTACGGCAAATAAGTAAGCCACTAAAACCGTACCAATAGGATTTAGCTGTCCGATTAATGCAATTGCAACTCCATCAAATCCATAGCCAGCACCAAATCCAGACATTAGTCGGAACTGGGTTCCGTGAAGTTCAACGCTTCCTCCAAGTCCTGCTATTGCACCTGATATAATGAATGAAATTAACATAAATCTTTTAACAGAAAATCCATTAAACAACGAAGCTGTTTGATTTAATCCAACTGCACGAAGTTTAAATCCTCCTGCTGTATAAAAAAGAAAATAGTAAATACAAACTGCTATGATTAAAGCGATAATAATTCCTGCATGAACTCTTGTTCCAGTCATGATTCTTCCTAGCTTTACAGTGACTGCCGCAGTTTGTGGTACACTTCCCTCTCGTAGTGGTCCGGAATAAAGAAAACCCATAAATAAAACAGCAACATAATTTAGCATAATACTCACTATGATTTCATTTAATCCTCTGGTAATCTTTAGAATTCCCGGAATAGCTCCCCAGATACCACCTGCAATAATTCCTCCCGTAAGGCTTAGTAATATTAGCGGTATTCCTGTTACACCTGTTACAACAGTTGAAATCCATATACTAGTTACTGCACCCATGGTAAACTGCCCCTCAGCACCTAAATTAAAGACACCACATTTATAGGCAAAGGTTGCAGCCAGACCGGTAAAAATTAAAGGAACTGCCTTTACAATAGTCTCACCTATATTGGCAGTGGAACCAAATGCACCACGGATTAGGAACTTATAAGCATCCACTGGATTGCCCCCAATCAATGTAATCATAATAGCTCCAACAAGAAATGAGCATAATACAGAAAGGATAGGTACCAGAATTTTAATTAAAGTATTTTTCATTTTCATAATATGTATCCCCTCTCCTTATTTCGCTTTACCGGACATTGCAAGGGAAATCTCACTGATTGGTGGATTCTCTCCTGGATAAATACCTACAACCTGTCCTTCAAACATTACAGCTATGCGATCCGATAGTTTTAATACTTCATCAAAGTCAGCACTGATAAGCAATATACCGCAGCCCTTATCTCTAGAAGCAATCATCATATCATGAACATATTTGGTAGCACCTATGTCTAACCCTCTGGTTGGATGAACGGCAACTAAAAGCTTGGGCTCCTCCTCTAGTTCTCGTGCAAGAACAATCTTTTGCTGATTTCCACCAGATAAATTTCTTAGTTCCATATCAATAGAAGCACACCTTATATCATACTTTTCTTTCATTTCTTTGGCATAAAGGGATATTGCTTTTCTCTTCAAATAGAAACCCTTACCTGCTGATATTCTCTTCTTACTTAAGCTCTTTAATATCAGGTTTTCTTTTACACTCATATTTCCGATGAGCCCCATTTTGTTTCTGTCTTCGGGAATATGGGAAACACTTGAATTAATAAAATTTATAGGTGCAAATTTTGCAACTTTATCCGAATTTAATAATACATTGCCACTTTCTGGTGCAATTACTCCTGTTACGATCTGAGCCAATTGAGATTGTCCGTTGCCATCAACCCCCGCAATTCCAAGAATTTCTCCTTTACCAACAGTTAAAGAAACCTCTGAGATACCATTATGTTTTGAAGACTTATTAAAACTCACTTGTTCTAATGTCAAAATCTTTTCTTTGGTTTTCTGAACTTTCTTATACTCACTGTTCACTAATTCTTTACCGATCATTAGATTAGCAAGTTCCGCTTCCTCGGTTTCCTTCTTATTCAAAGTTTTAATGGTCTGTCCACTTCTTAGAATGGTGATACGATCACTAATTTCTAAAACTTCTCTCATCTTATGGGAAATGAATATAACCGATTTGTTCTCTGCAGTTAATTTTCTAATAATCTTAAACAAACCTTCCACCTCAATATCTGTTAACGCGGCTGTCGGTTCATCTAATATGAGTAATTCTGCTCCCCGGTATAATGCTTTTAGAATCTCAACACGTTGCTGTGCACCTACAGAAATCTCTGTAATAGCCTTATCAATCTCTATATCAAGTCCATATTTATCTGCCAGTTCCTGTATTTCTTTTTTAATGGCATCCTTTTTAATAAAAATGGATTTCTCCTTTGTTATTCCTAAGATAATATTTTCAAATACAGTTAAAGCTTCCACTAACATAAAATGTTGATGAACCATACCAATACCAAGTTTAACTGCCTTAGAGGGAGATTCTATTTTCACCTTATTCCCACGCAAATAGATATCACCTCCGGTAGGCTGATAGAGGCCAGTTACAATATTCATCAATGTGCTTTTCCCTGCACCGTTTTCGCCAAGGAGGGTATGTACTTCACCTTCCATAACTGAAAGATTAATCTCCTTATTGGCGTAAACCTCACCAAACTTCTTACTCATATTTTCCATTCTAAGAAATTCTTTCATAATGTATCTCCTAACTGGTAAGATTTTATGTATCGTTGCCACCAACAAATTTAATTTCATATTTGTACATAGGCAAAATCAAAAAAATATCTTATAATATAAAAAAAGTGTAGAAGTCCCCTAAACAGGACCACTTCTACACTTTTGTATGGGTTACCTATGAAATTGAGTACCTAAATTTTTTTTAGGTAGTATTAAAAATTGTTTGCTGTAAATATATCATTATTTAGATAAACAGTCAATACTATTTTCACTTTTAGTTTCTTATACTTCTATTAAAAATACTTATCATACATGTTTATTCTATTTATAATCATTATCATGTTTTATAATTTAAAAACATCAATTTTTTCAATAGATATACATTCTTTATCTTGAAATGTGAATTTAACGATCCAAGGCATTAAATC
>JAQSYR010000200.1 GCA_029256035.1 Anaerocolumna sp.
TTAAAGATAGGGAGTAAAGCAGTCTGTGAGCCTATTTTTCTATTATTAATGAGTGCATCAGTTGTTTATTTTTTACTAGGTGAGGCAAGGGAAGGTATTGTTATGATAGCTTTTGTTACAGGCGTAGTAATTATGGATATTGCTCAGGAGGCCAAGACTGATAAAGCAATCAGGGCATTAAATAAGTTAGCAGAACCGGTTGTAAGGGTTTATCGTAATTGCCAGTTAATCACAATATCCGGCACGGATTTAGTGCCTGGCGATATCTTTCATGTGGAGGAGGGCAGTCGAATTCCAGCAGATGGATATCTGCTATATGCTCACGATTTTTGTGTTGACGAAAGCCTCCTCACAGGGGAATCAGGAGAAGTGTGGAAAACTGCAGTCCAGGAACCAGATGAATTCATAACACATCCGGATATCAAAACTATGGAAATAGAACAATGTAACTATTGCTTTGCGGGAACTTTGGTAATCCAGGGAAATGCAGATGTTGTGGTTCAAAAGACAGGTAAAATGACTGCTTATGGCAGAATAGAAAATTAACAAAAACCTGTACCTGTATTGCTTTCTTTCTGTTTTTGCTAGTATCTGCTGTTACTTTTTATAATCTTTCCAATTACAATATGGGTAATCGTCTGGTTCAAAGCTTTCTGGCAGGAATTGTACTTTCACTTTCTATGATACCTGCTGAATTCCCAGTAATACTAACCGTATTCTTATCCATGGGATCCTTAAGACTTATGAAAAAGCACGGGTTAATTCGAAGGCTCCATGCAGTTGAAACTCTGGGAGCAATTTCTGTAATCTGTATTGATAAAACAGGGACCATTACACAGAATCAGATGACGGTAACTGAAACCTGGGCATATCAGTGCAGTGAAAGCAGATTAATAGAGACTGCAAAGCTTGCAAGTGATATTCACCCTCATGAAGCGATGGATAAAGCAATTTTAAAATACTATGAGAAACTTGAAGGTAACAAAAATGAAATTTATACTGGTAGTTTTCTCATGGGATATCCATTTTCCCATGATTGTAAAACCATGGCCCATGTATGGAAAGAGGAAGATAATATATGGATTGCAGCCAAAGGGTCTCCGGAATGGCTGGTAAAACATTGTAATCTTTCTGAAACAAGTCAGGCGGAAATTGAAAGCATGGCCAGGAATATGACAGAAAAAGGGCTTCGTGTTATAGGAGTTGGCAGCAGGAAAGTGAATGGGGATGAGCAGATACCCGATACCTTACAGGAATGTGAGTTTACATTTCTTGGGCTCCTTGGTTTTATGGATCCACTAAAAGAAAATATAGATAAATCCATTGGTATCTGTTATGAAGCGGGTATTCGGGTTATTATGATAACAGGGGACAATGGAAATACAGCAGTTGCAAGGGTGGTACCGGAACAAAAGCAGCGAATTGTGAAAGCGCTGCAAATGAATGGAGAATTAGTTGCTATGACTGGGGATGGGGTAAATGATGCTATTGCATTAAAATATGCAGATATCGGCATTGCCATGGGGAAAAGTGGTTCAGAAGTAACTAGAGAAGCAGCAGATCTTGTTTTACTTGATGACAATTTTGCTACCATAGTAGAGTCCATACAGGATGGTAGAAGAATCTATCTTAACATTCGAAAAGCAATTAGCTATGTATTTGCAATTCATATTCCCATAGCATTTATCTGCTTGCTTGGGCCTATGTTAGGGATTCATCCGGAGAATCTTATGTTACTGCCATTACATGTAGTTTTACTGGAATTAATTATGAATCCAACCTGCTCTACCATGATAGAGCGACAGCCGGCAGATGGTAACTGTATGAAAAAGAAACCCCGAAACCTGGAGGAAAGGCTGTTATCCAAAGAAGTTATATTAAAAAGCTTCTTGCAGGGAGGAATCATATTTGCAGCGTCTTTTAGTACGTATTATTACTTACTAAAAAGCAACCCATTACAGATACCTTTGGCAAGAACAGCTGGACTTAGCATTATTATCGTCGCTAATCTAGTTTTGCTCCTTGTAAATTGTTCAGAGACAGAATATACTTACCAATCTATTGCTAAGATGAGGAAAGATAAAGGAATTATACTGGCTTTTCTTGCAACCATACTTCTTTTATTCACCATTCTATTTAGTCCTGTGTCAAATCTTTTATTACTAAAGCCGTTAGACATCATCCAGTTTATAATAATATTAGGAGGGGCTATTCTTACAGTTTTATGGTATGACTTTATGAAAATGATCAGAAACAGAGCACATCGAAAACTTATAAGAGAAAGAGATACTCAATAGTTCCAAGAATTTAGCCATATATTAGTTGCAAATGCAACATATATACATTAATATTAAAAGTAATCTATTGTCTTATATGGGGTAGTACGTCAGATGAGAGAAGTTAGGAGGAAACATGAGAAAAGAAGTAGCTATTTTAGAAAAAGTTTCATTATTTCATGGTATTTTACCAGAAGATCTTGAAAGTATTCTTACCTGCCTGGATGCTAAAGTAAGAGAGTATGGAAAAAACCAGAGTATTAAAATGGCTGGAGATAAATTTAATTCCCTTGGCATTGTAATTAGTGGTAATGTGCAAATCACAAGAGAAGATATTATGGGAAATCGCACTATTGTTGCAAGCCTAATAGAGGGAGAAATTTTTGGAGAAACATTTGCATGTGCCGGTATTGAAGTAAGTCCCGTCAGTATCTATTCTCTGGGTCCTTCAAAAATACTTTGGGTATCTATTAAAAAAATTGTGACTACTTGTTCTTCGTCTTGTGATTTTCATAGCCTGTTAATTCAGAATTTGTTACAGTTGCTGGCAACTAAGAATATGTATCTGAATAATAAAATGGATTTATTATCAAGGCGAAGCACTCGTGAAAAAGTAATGGCTTATTTAATCTCTCAGGCAGATAGTCAAAAGTCTGATCGTTTTGCAATACCATTAAATCGAAATGAATTAGCGGACTACTTATGTATTGACCGCAGCGCCATGTCCAGAGAACTTGGAAAGCTGAGGGAAGAAGGAATTATTGAATTTCATAAAAATTCTTTTCATATTTTAGAGTTTACGGTTTCAGAATAACTTTAATGTGCGGGATGCCTTCATAAACAATTGCTTTCATCAGTTCCTCCTGATTTTTTCTTTCTATAGCATTGTCTAATATTGCTTAAAATATGTAGGATTTAGCTGACATGGCATATAGTGGCAAAATATTAATAATATTTTAAGAAAATGTTACAAAAGTATTAAATAATGCTGGACACCAAGGGGTTTTTCCTATATACTAAAGAAAAGGACGTAATACTTTTTACAAATAGAGAGATTCAAAGCAGGAAACAGCAGGAGGAACATGACGTGAGAAAGATACCAATGAAACAAGTAGTAATCCTTAGTATGGCAGCAGCCTTATTATTTAATCCAATCAATGCTTCAGCAGCATTACTTAAAAAAGGCTCCAAGGGAAATGAAGTGCAAAGTGTTCAACTTGCTCTAAAAGATTTAGGATATTTCCGATATAATAAAGCCACAGGATATTATGGAACCATTACATATAAAGCAGTAAGGGAATTTCAAAAGAAATATGGTTTAACAGTAGATGGAATCGTAGGAAATCAGACAAAGAAAGCTATTTTGAAATTAACAACAAAGAAAGAAAGTACTCCAGTGAAACTTTCTGCTAAAACAGAAACCGAAAAAACCAATACAGCTAAAACTACAAATATTAAAAATGACAGTTTAACAGCGGATGTAATTAATAGTGGAGCATTAGACTGGTTTAAGGAAGTACAGTATTTGTGGAAAAGGGGAGTTGATGCTGTAGTTACAGATGTAAATACCGGAAAATCTTTTACAGTAAAACGCACCTTTGGAACGAATCATGCAGATGTGGAACCACTTACCAAAAATGATTCCAATATTATTAAAGATATCTGGGGTGGCTGGAGCTGGGAGCGACGAGCAGTTGTTGTCCAGGTAGGAGACGCGGTACTTGCAGGCTCAATGACAGCAATGCCTCATGCCGGAGTTGATTCAGAGCCAGCTGTTAAAATAGTAAGCAACCGTAGCGACAATTATGGCAGAGGACAGAATCTGGATGCTGTAAAAGGAAATGGCGCAAGTGGAGTAATGGATCTTCATTTTACCAATAGCAGAACCCACAGCACTAATGTTGTGCAAGCGTCCCACCAAAATATGGTCAAGAAAGCAAAACAATACATAGAAAGCACTTTCCTAAAGATGCTTGAAGTAGCTTCCAATTAAATTTTAAAATCGGAATGTCAGGTTTATGGCATTCCGATTTTTACTTCTGCCAACATATAAAGAACGATTCTTCTTTGTTTTTATTGCCCATTTTACTAAGGAAATTGAGCCATTTTCAATCTCAATAGCAGTAATGCACCGTGGATGAACACAACTTCCGTCATTAAAATATAAGGAAGTACCGGGTTTTGGAAAAATTGGACGATGGGTATGACCGGCTATTAACATATGCTTCTCTTTCTGTGCCCAGGAGGATAATTTTTTTTCTATGGTACCTTTCTTTGAATAATTTTCAGCAGCACTGGTAGGGTCATGAAATCCTGCTAATTCTAAAGGACTCCACAAATATCGAACCAACCCTCTGGCTAATCTCCATAAATTATAATTTAAAAAATCTACCTGGTGGCCATGAACAAGAAATATTTTATGATTATCGGTTTTATGCTTTAGAACTAACCCTTCATGTACTTTAATATTAGGAAAGAGGGGCATGAATTTTTTGAGACCTTCATCATAATAGGTATTACATTTATTACACATATAATTGGTACTCTTTTTATTCATATCGTGATTTCCATAGAGCATATAAAGTCTTCCTTTTTGATAGAATTTAGACATAAGCCAGTATGCATCACTGTGTATGGAAATTATTTGTTCCAACTTTCTGTTTTCCCATAGTTCATCTCCATCGCCTAATTCAAAGTAGGTAAAATTATCGTGATAGTAAAAGGATAATGCAGCAAAATAAAGATTTTGGTTATTTAAAAAATTATCTCCCCAACTACCATCACCTCGGTGACAGTCGCTCATAAGTACAAACTTTGATGAATCGTCAAAAAGGATTTCATTTGAAGATTGAAATATCTGTTTTAAGCGTCTATATCCGGACATATTCTTCCCCCTTCCCCTTTATTTGTTATTGGAAGTTTGGTTAGAAGAAAGATATGGTTTCAGGAGATCAAAATCACTAAATAATTGCTTTGGTTTACCGAAACTCAAGAGCTTTTGGTACATTTTTGGATATTCCTTTTGGAGGTAATCTAGTTTATCCAAACTGTTGGTCAAGCTGTTGGTAATATTCTGGTATGCTTCACAGTTCTGCTGATTATACTTTTGCATTAAACTTTCTGTTAAGGGAATCCTTGTTGCAGGTTGTCTTGCATATGGTTGATTAAATGTCACAGATACTGTTGTGCCGTTGATTTGCATTGCATCTATGGAATAGCCTACATGAACTAATTCTTCTACAAATGCATCTCGCATACGTTGACTTTTTAGAGTTATTTCAATATCCATAATTAGTTCTGATGGATGAGAAAATTCTCCAAGCAAAAAACCTGTTAACCACCAATGCAAATCACTTCTTTCAAAAAGCACTGTTTCATTTTTACGAAGTGATAATTTAATTGGAAGAAAATCTTCTTCCTCTGCACTTTTATAAAAGGTACCATAAAAAAATCCAGGTATTTCTAATGTTGGACCTGTTGCTGTATAGATACCAACTTCACAACCAGTCGTCATTCCATATTGGCCTTTCCAAAATTCAATTAACCATTTCTTGCCGCCATATTCAAAGCGAATCGGTTCACAGTCAATAATCATACACAAAGGTGCTGTCATCTCATCGTATAATTGGCAATACCCATATTCTCGTTGCCATCCATACATAACGGAATAGAAAATATCATTTTCCTGAGCGTAGGCAAATCCAAATGGTTCTAAAACTTCATTTAAATCATTCACTCGTTCAACCAAGGTTTTAGATTCTTTAGAAGGTACTTGTGGAATCTCTGGCAAATTGGTATCTATATTCTTCTTTATCCC
>JAQSYR010000201.1 GCA_029256035.1 Anaerocolumna sp.
AGGAGAACACATTTCCAATTCAATTGGTAGAACAAGCAGAGGCGCCATTTGAATATGATTATTTACTAAAACATAAAGACTATGTAGAAGGTTCTGAAATTTGGTGTAAAGTTAGTAAAAGACAGGAAAATTTCTGGGGAAATGAAGTTCAAACTCCCCTTTATATTACCATACCCAAAGAAGATATAATGTTATTAGAATAAGCAGACCTTTTTCACTTCAAGATAAAATCAGGGTGGTTTTCATTTATATTTTTTGCTATACTGTTTTGTGTAGATAGGAACAAATAAAAAAATGTATTTGTGTAATACTATTTAGAGCATAGGAAGTTTTAAGCTATGGGATAAAAAGGCTCCGCTTTGGAGGTTCTTGCATAAATAACACACAATATCAGACAGTTGCAGGGGTATAGAATGAGAAAGAAAAAAGATATGTATATTGAGATAAAACATTTGTCAAGAAGAAGGGATTATAAACGAGGAAAAGGCGGAAAAAATAAGAAATTTTTATCCGTACTAGTTACATTATTTTTAGTATTTGGGCTTGGCATGGCTGGATTTTTGTCAGCAAGGGCTAGGCTTTTAAGACAGGATAATTCATATGTACAAGGACAAAACCAGAAAAAGCTGGCAGAAGAACAGAAAGAAGGAATCCTTCAGGAAGAAGAGAAACAGGAGTCTGTTGTGTCTGAGACAGAAACCAATGAGGAATTGGTAGAAAATAACTATAAATTCACAGAAAATACTATCTGGGTCTATCTAAAGGGAATGCCAGGATTAATTATTATGTCCAATCCGTTCAAAGGTTAAAGGCATTTATGTCACAGGACCAAGGGCAGGTTTATCTGAGTCAATGCAGGAATTAATTGATTTAGTTGATACAACAGAATTAAATGCTATGGTCATTGATATTAAGAATGACAGTGGTTTAATTACTTATAATATGGATTTGCCAATTGTTCAGGAAATTGGAGCATTTGAAAATTATATTCCAAATATTAAGGAACTGATAACAGAATTAAAATCCAAAGATATTTATCTTATTGCAAGAGTAGTTGCTTTTAAAGACCCCATTCTGGCAGAACAAAAACCAGAACTTAGCATTAAGAATTCAGATGGAACTATCTTTCGGGATAAAGCTGGCCATAGCTGGGTGAATCCTTATAAAAAGCAGGTTTGGGAGTATTTAATTGATATCTCAAAAGAAGCGGCTTTGTTAGGATTTGATGAGATACAATTTGATTACATTCGTTTTTCCACGGATTCTCGTATGAAAAATGTGGACTTTGGGGAAGATGCTGAAGGCAAATCAAAAATTGATATTATCACTGAATTTACAAAATACGCGGCAGAGCAGCTTAAACCTTTAGGCGTTTATGTTTCAGCTGATGTTTATGGAACAATTATTGACAGTAAAGTAGATGCAGAAATCGTTGGACAAAATTATGCAGAAATGGCAAAATATCTGGATTATATCTGCCCTATGATTTATCCTTCCCATTATGCAGATGGTACCTATGGCATACAGCACCCTGATTTAGAACCATATAACCTTATTCTTAAATCATTGCAAAAATCAGTAAATGCATTAGAAGAAATTAATGAAGATAGTAGTGATGAGAGTAATGAAGATAGTTATGAAGATAGTGATAAAGCAATAGTAAGACCGTGGCTTCAGGATTTCACAGCAGTCTGGTTGTCTGATTATAAAACTTATGGACCGGATGAAATTCGTGCTCAGGTAGATGCGGTTTATGATGCCGGTTATGAAGAGTGGATTCTTTGGAATGGAAGTAATAATTATACAGAAGGTGGATTACTGGAAGAGTAAATTATATAAGTACAGCCCAGTGACACCCAAATCAAAATAAAACAATATTAGAAAAACCTGTGAAAACTTAGGATTTCGTAAGTTTCACGGGTTTTTTTGCTATTATTGTAAAAAAAAATACCTTGACAATTAGGGACATATAAAGTTAAGATAACTAAAAAATTACTTTGAATATCGAAATAAAAAAATTATATTGATTGCAAGATTCATAATAAATCCGTGTATAAGTATAAGGGTATGTAGGAAGGAGGCTTATAACTTGAAAGATGAAGCAATTGTGAGCCTGATTTTTGAAAAAAACGAATTAGGGTTGTTAAAGTTAGCAGATAAGTATGAGAAATTGCTAATACACATTGCTGCAGGAATTTTAGGCAGTCGCTCAAGAGACATTGAAGAGTGTGTGAACGATACTTATTTAAAACTATGGAATCATATTGAAAGATATGACATGGATAAGGCATCACTAAAAACATATCTTAAGGTTATAATTAGAAATACAGCCATCAACAAACTAAGAGATTTAAGTAGAAGAGAAGAACGAGAGCTTCCTGATGATATTTCCGACATAGCCAAATACTATATCGATCAAAGCCAGAGCGTGGAAGGACAAATCTTTAGCAAAGAAAACATAAAACAGCTAAATAAAGTAATTAGCAGTTTAGGTGAAAAAGATAAAGAACTGGTAATACGTAAATATTTTTATTTACAATCTTCCAAAGAAATTGCTAAGGCAACAAAAATGACAGTAACAGCCGTAGACAGCAGAATTTCCAGATTAAGAAACAAAATGAAACAGGAGTTTGCTAAAGAGAAAGAATCATGTTACTGCATGCAGAAGGGAGCTATATATGAATGAAATTATGCTAATTAATATGTTAGGAGAGATAGAACCTTCCTTACTTCAAGATGATTACATGGAGAAGGATATGAAAAGAGGCTTCTTATCTTTTCTATACCGCCTGTTTAAGAAAACAGCTTCCGAATTAGAATATAATCCCTTGCACCTGACCATTTCCCAGGATCTAAATTCAGTTCCGGAGCATTTTAACTGTACGGAAGAAATTGAAATACAGGAAATACATTCAGATGACAGTAATAAAAAATCAGAGGAAACAAATACCATTGGGACTTTTGAATCTTTAGATGATGCTGATGATAAAAATGTGCTAAGTATAAGTATTTTCAAAAAAAACATTAGAACACTGATAAAAATAATATCCGGTATAGTTGCAGCATTCATTTTAATCATTGGAATCGTAATTATCTTATTAAAACGACATAAATCTGGAACAAAACTGTATGAAAAGAAGATACAAATTATATACTAATGAGGTAATAGGTCTTGTATAATTGTAAGGACCAAAATATGTATGGACAATATCTGATCTTTTTAACATCAGATTGAGTTATAGAAAAAATTAAACAAGGAGATTTTGAATTATGTTAGATAAAGTAAAATCAATCATTGCAGAACAATTAAATGTTGAGGAGAGTACAATTTCTATCAGCTCATCCTTTAAAGAAGATTTAGGAGCAGATTCTTTAGATTTATTTGAGTTAGTAATGGCTTTAGAAGAAGAATTCGACATTGAAATCCCTTCCGATGATTTAGCTAGCATTACAACTGTAGAGGAAGTAATTAACTACCTGAAAGAAAAAGGCGTAGAATAAGCTGATTCTATGAATTGGCAATATTGCAGATGAAGATGATCCATAGGATTTATCTTCATTTGCAATTTACTTAAAAGATACAGCCGTTTCCAATGCAGGGGGACTTGGTATTATTGCAGCAGGTAATGCACCTGCCGAAGTAGTTCGTGAAGAAATCCGTAAAACAAAAGAATTAACGGATAAACCATTTGGCGTAAACATTATGATGTTATCTCCCTACGCTGCTGAAGTAGCAAAAATAGTTGCAGATGAAAAAGTTGCAGCAGTTACAACTGGAGCCGGCAATCCTGAACCATACATAAAAATGTGGAAAGAGGCAGGAGTTAAAGTAATTCCTGTTGTTGCATCGGTAGCACTTGCTAAGAGAATGGAACGTTATGGAGCAGACGCTGTAGTAGCAGAAGGCTGTGAAGCAGGTGGGCATATTGGAGAACTTACTACCATGGCTTTAGTTCCGCAGATTGTAGATGCAGTTACGATACCAGTAATTGCTGCCGGTGGTATTGGTGACGGAAGAGGCCTTGCTGCCGTATACATGTTAGGAGCAGAAGGCGGACAGATTGGAACCAGATTCGTAGTAGCTCATGAATCCATTGTTCATGAAAACTATAAAAAGAGAGTGATTGATTCAAAAGACATTGATTCAGCTGTTACCGGCCGCTCTACAGGACATCC
>JAQSYR010000202.1 GCA_029256035.1 Anaerocolumna sp.
GAACATTTGGAAATTGTAACAAAAGACCCTTACTATGTTATGACAAAAATTCAAAATGCTGGTGCCATATTCCTTGGAGAATACAGCAGTGAACCATTAGGTGATTACTTTGCAGGTCCAAATCATGTACTTCCCACCAATGGTACAGCCAAATTCTTTTCCCCACTTAGCGTAGATGATTTTATTAAAAAATCAAGTATTATTTCCTTCTCAAGAGAAGCATTAGAACCAATCTATAAAGATATTGTTAAATTTGCTACAGCAGAAGGCTTGACTGCTCATGCTAACTCCATAGCAGTACGTTTTGAAGAAGAATAAATATTAGGGTTTTACCCGCTAGGAGGTTACCAATGAATCGAATTTCTGAAATTGAAAGAAAAACGAAAGAGACTGAGATTAAACTGGAACTAAATCTCGATGGAAATGGTGTTGCAACTATAGAAACAGGCATTGGTTTTTTCGACCATATGCTAGATGGATTTGCAAGACATGGTTTTTTTGATCTAAAGGTAGAAGCTGCAGGGGATCTTTATGTAGATGGACATCACACAATTGAAGACACAGGAATAGTATTAGGGCAAGCTATAAAATCTGCCTTGGGAGATAAAAAGGGTATTAAAAGATATGGCAGTTTTATACTTCCCATGGATGATGCTTTAGTACTTTGCTCCATTGATTTATCAGGAAGACCCTATTTTGATTTTGATGTAACTTTAACATCAGACAGAGTAGGTTATATGGATACAGAGATGGTAAAGGAATTCTTTTATGCCATATCCTATACTGCAGGAATGAACCTCCATATTAAAATGCTAAATGGAACCAATAATCATCATATTATTGAAGCAATTTTTAAAGCCTTTGCCAAAGCCTTAGATGAAGCTTCCAGTTATGATCCCCGTATTCAGGGAGTGCTATCTACAAAAGGGACCATTGATTAGAGAAAGCTAAGATCTTAGGAGGACTGTTAAATGTATAAAAAAATAATTCCCTATATTAACTGTGAACATGAAATAACAGCTAATATTTATAAAGAAGCTTCAGGTTATGAATATGGCGGAGCTGATGAAATATATGTTTTTAATTATTCGAAGGACGAATCTTCAATACATGAGTTTCTTGGAACCGTAAAAGAATTAACCAAAATAATTGATATTCCAATCTATATTGGTTGTTATGCAAAAAGATTTGAAGATATAAAAAAGGCATTCTATACAGGTGCTGCATATGTTATCATAAAATATTCTCTGCTGGAGTCTTTGGATGTAATAAAAGAAGCTTCTGGACGATTTGGTAAAGATAAAATAATCGTTGAACTTGATAATTACAAAGATGGGCTTAATGAAACCTTTCTTACCAGCTTAATGGAATCAGGAGTATATGCAATTCTTATAAAACACCTGGAAGTAACTCAGGATTTGTTACTTCAATTAGACTCCGTTAAAATGCCAGTGATTATTCGAGACAGTTTATCAAATAATGATATCACTACATTATTAAGGCCGAAGAAAGTAATTGGATTGTCAACCAATTATTTTAAAGAAAAAGATATAACTAAAGCGAAAAATTCCTTAAAAGAACAAGATATACAGGTGAATACTTTTGAAAGCCAGATTGCTTTTTCAGAATTTAAATTAAACAGTGAAATGAGGAATCATTTAAACAAACAGTAACAACTGGTAAAATGACTTATTATAGCCGTAGCAGACAGTCCTTGTGGACCAAAGGGGAAACTTCTGGACATTATCAATATGTTAAGTCTTTAATGTTAGATTGTGATAATGATACCATATTAGCTAAAGTGAAACAGATTGGTCCTGCCTGCCATACAGGCAGTCAGTCCTGCTTTTTTCAGAATCTTGTCAATAAGGAATATAATGCTACAAATCCTTTGACAGATTGTCATAGCTGCTAAAAATCCGGAAGCTGAAGAATTAAAGTACGAGATATCAGACTTTTTATATCATATGATGGTTTTAATGGCGGAATGCAATCTCGATTGGAATGATATTGTAAAAGAGCTTTCTCATAGAAAATAATATATTAAAAAATGTCTTGCATTAATAAATTAAGAGTGCTATAATTATTTTATGTAAGTATGAAATACGTATCGGAAAGGAGTGGACGAAAGTCCACTCTTTGTATTTGTGTGAAGAGACTAATTAATGTATAAGAATTAGTGGATGAAGCAATCTATTTATATAGTACAAAGATTGATGAACTCCGAAAGAAAGAAATGGGTGATAAAATGACAAAAAAAGAAGAATATGAATTAAAAACAGAAAAATTACTTGCGCCTATTATGCTAAAAAATACCTTTGAACTAGTTGATGTTGAATATGTAAAAGAAGGCGGCAATTATTTTTTACGTGCCTACATTGATAAAGAAGGCGGTATTACAGTAGATGATTGCGAACTGGTAAGTAGAGAACTCAGTGATCTATTAGATCAGCATGATTTTATACCGGATGCTTATATACTTGAAGTCAGTTCCCCAGGACTTGGAAGGCAATTAAAAAAAGATAAAGATTTTGCCAGAAGCATTGAGGAAGAAGTTGAAGTTAAATTATATAAGGCTATCAACAAACAAAAAGAGTATACTGGTATATTAAAAAGTTTTGATAGTGAAAATATAACCATTGAAATCTCAGAAGATACGAATTTAGAAATCCCTCGTTCCAATATTGCATTAATACGATTAGCATTGGATTTTTAAAACAACTTTTAATTTTGAATACTTAGAGGAGGAATAATAGAAAATGAATGGAAATAAAGAGTTAATTGATGCTCTAAATCAGATTGAAAAAGAAAAGGATATTAGTAAAGATATTTTACTAGAAGCCATGGAGAATTCTTTAGTTGCTGCATGTAAAAATCATTTTGGAAAAGCAGATAATATAAAGGTAAATATCGATAGAGTTAGCGGTGAAGTTACAGTTTATGCAGAACGAGAAATCGTAGAAGAAGTAACAGATCCAATTACTCAGATTAGCATTGTGGAAGCAAAAGTCAAATATCCTAAGTATGATTTGGGTGATATTGTTCATGTAGAAGTTACTCCAAAAAACTTCGGTCGTATTGCTGCACAAAAAGCAAAACAGGTAGTTGTGCAAAAAATAAGAGAAGAAGAAAGAAAAGCTTTATTTAATCAGTACTATAGCAAAGAAAGGGATGTAGTTACAGGAATTGTTCAACGCTATGTGGGGAATAATGTAAGTATAAACCTAGGAAAAGTTGATGCTGTATTAACTGAAAGTGAACAGGTAAAAGGAGAACATTTCAGACCAACAGAGCGTATTAAACTTTATGTTCTAGAAGTAAAAGATAACACGAAAGGACCTAGAATTACAGTTTCCAGAACCCATCCTGAGCTTGTGAAACGTTTATTTGAAGCGGAAGTTACAGAAGTGAAAGATGGCACAGTAGAAATTAAAAGTATTGCAAGAGAAGCAGGTTCCAGAACGAAAATGGCGGTTTATACCAATAATCCAGACGTAGATCCAGTAGGATCTTGTGTAGGGTTTAACGGTGCCAGAGTGAATGCAATTGTAAATGAACTTCGAGGAGAAAAAATTGATATTATAAACTGGAATGATGATCCAGCTATTTTAATAGAAAATGCATTAAGTCCGGCAAAAGTAGTATCCGTTTATGTAGAGCCAAATGAAAAGAGTGCTCGAGTTATAGTTCCGGATTATCAATTATCATTAGCAATTGGTAAGGAAGGGCAGAATGCAAGACTTGCTGCAAGATTAACAGGGTATAAGATTGATATTAAAAGTGAATCTCAGGTAGAGGGATATAGCAACTACTAGAACAGGAGTAGTGAAAATGAGTGTAGTTAAAAAAATTCCCCAAAGACAATGCATTGGCTGCGGGGAAATGAAAAATAAAAAAGAAATGATTCGAATTATAAAAACTCCAGAGGATTCCATTTTAATTGACTCTACAGGTAAAAAAAATGGAAGAGGTGCATACATATGCAACTCATCGGAATGTTTTAAAAAAGCTGTAAAGAATAAAGGTTTGGAACGTTCACTAAAGATGAATATTCCAGTAGATATTTATAATGAGTTAGAAAAGGAGTTGATTGGACTTGAATCTAGAGAACGATAGTACCATGCTCCGACCTATTGTTGAAAAAAAAGTATTTTCTTATATTGGATTAGCAGCTAAAGCAGGTAATCTTGCTAGTGGTGAATTTATGACGGAAAAGGTTATAAAAGAAGGCAAGGCAATCATAGTCATTGTTGCTGAGGATGCGTCAAATAATACCAAAAAGATGTTTTACAATATGTGTACTTACTACAAAGTGCCTATTTACTTTTTTGGAGAAAAAACAAAACTTGGCCACGCAATAGGAAAGGAATTTAGAGCATCTTTGGTTCTTCTTGACAAAGGCTTGGCTGATGCAGTAGAAAAGCAACTTGACACAATTAACAATGACCATTGTATGAATACATACATTAAGTCGTAACCGTGGAGGTAGTAAGTATGGCAAAAATGAAAGTTTATGAATTAGCAAAAGAATTAGATAAGCATAGTAAAGATATAATTAGTTATTTAACAGAAAAAGGGGTAGATGTAAAAAGCCATATGAGTAATCTTGAAGACTCTAGTGTTACCATGGTTAAAAAACATTTTACTCCTCAGCCAAAATCAGCAAACCAAGTGAATAATAC
>JAQSYR010000203.1 GCA_029256035.1 Anaerocolumna sp.
ATTACAATTTCTGCCAACGGTTCCTTATATGGAGCAGATCCAGCAGCAGGAATTAAGCAGTTATCAGCAGGTGGTCTTGATTTGGTTATTCTTTCTACCTCCTTATATGCAAGCTTTAATCCAGCATTTAATGTAATTAGTGTACCTTATATGTTTGATGATCAGCAGCAGTTAACTGATTATTTAAACAGTGAAACAGGTCAAGGACTTATGAATAGCGTAGAGGATATGGGTATTACCCGTGTTGGTAGCTGGACAAGATCATTTAGAAAAGTAACAAATTCTAAGTTGCCAATTAACTCCCCTGATGATTTAAAAGGAATTGTATTACGTGTTCCTAACAATACACTTTATGTAGAATATTTCTCAGCAACTGGTGCAACATGTACACCAATGGCCTTTGGTGAAGTTTATAATGCTTTACAGCTTAAAACATTAGATGGACAGGAAAATCCAGTAGACGTTCCATATTCAAACGCTTTTTATGAAGTTCAGAAATACATATCCGGTACAAATCATATGGCAGATGCTTGGTTAGTTGGTATTAACTCAAAGAAATTCGAAAGTTTATCTCAATCACAACAGGAAGCAATTAAAAAAGCTGGAGATGAAGTACAGCAATGGAATGTAGATTTCATGAATGAAAAAGATGAAGAAGCATTACAGACATTAATTGATAAAGGTATGGAGTATAATGAAATCTCTGAAGAAAACCATGCAAAATTCGTAGAAGTTTCTCAGTCATTATATCCTAAATTTAAAGAGTTAGTTGCTGATGATGAGTTATTTAGTGCAACAGCGAAATTCTGTGGTAAAGAATAAATACTGATTTCAATACAGGAGTATGTTATTTATGCTCCTGTATAAATTAAAAATTTAATAGGAGGAAACATTTATGGAACGTAAGGAATCTAAATTTTCTAGATTCTTTGATATTATAAATAAGCTGGAAGATTTGATTTTATTATTTACATTAGCAGGAATGTTTTTTGTAATTATACTTCAAATCATTGGCCGTGTAAGTAATCATCCTTTTCCATGGACAGAGGAAACTACCCGTTACCTGTTTCTTTGGATGATGTTTATGGCATTAGCAGCAGGATTTAATAAAGCAGAGTCATCACGTGTAACTATATTTTTAAATTATGGACCTAAATGGTTAAAAAAATTAAGTGAAATTTTATATGCAGTTTTTGTTTTAGGCTTCTTTGGATTTATGGTGGTATATGGAATACAATTAGTACAACAGCAAATTATGCTAAATGAAATGGGTACCGCATTACTAATCCCAATGGCATTCATAGGTGTTTGTGTACCAATCTCCGGAGTACTTGGTATCATAGGAACAATTCAGAGTTTCTTAGAATATTTACCTAATATTCAGATTCCAGATAGAAAAAATGAAGAGGGAGGAAATTAGTAATGAGTATAGTTTTATTGATTATCTTCTTAGTACTTATGTTTCTTGGCATACCAATTGCTATATCTCTTGGAGCAGCTGCAGTACTAGTATTAGTAACAATGACGGAAATGCCACTTACGCTGGTAGCACAATCCATGTTTACCTCCATGAATAGTTTTATTATGGTTGCAGTTCCACTATTCATTCTATGCGGGTCACTTATGGATGAAGGTGGCGTGGCAGATAAGATTTATGACCTGGCAGAAGCAGGTGTAGGTTGGATTTATGGTGGATTAGGTCATGTATCTGTAGTTGTGAGCATGATTTTTGCAGGTATGTCAGGTTCTTCTGTTGCAGCCATTGCAAGTATTGGTAAAATGAGTATTAATGCCCTTGAGAAAAAAGGCTACCCAAAGGACTATGCAACTGCTATTAACTTAACAGGTTCTATGTTAGCAACGGTTATTCCCCCTAGTATTTTAATGATAGTAGCAGCTTCTACTGCTGGTATCTCCATTGGTCAGGCTTTAATGGCAGGTCTGGTTCCTGGTGTTATTATGGGTCTTATTTACATGGTTTATAATTATATCTATTGTAAAAAACATGGTATTGGTGACAAATCTAAATTTAGCTGGGCAAGACTTGGAAAAGCTACATTTCGTGCAATTCCTGCATTGATTACACCAGTTATTTTATTAGGTGGAGTATTTACCGGAATTTACACTCCAACAGAAGGTGCAGCAATTGGCGTTGGATACACTATATTAGTATCAATATTTGTATATAAAAATCTTAAGTGGAAAGATATACCTAGAATTATATGCAAAAATGCAAGATCCACAGGAACAATTTTATTTATTGCTATATCTGCAAAACCAGCAGCTTTAATTTTTGAGTTAGATGGACTGCCAACGCGAATCGCTAACTTAATTATTGGAATATCTGACAACAGACTTGTAATTATGTTCGTAATATTTGCATTTCTTATTTTGGTTGGTATGTTTATGGATGCTACTGCAGCTATCTATATTTTAGTACCAATATTATTGCCAGCAGTAACTTCTGTTGGGGTATCTCCATTATTTTTTGTTGTATTCTTAGTTATTACTTTGGCATTTGGTCTTGTGACGCCACCAGTTGGTGTGTGTTTATATGCCGCAGCCAACGTTACGGGTATGTCCTTGGAGGAAATTATTAAAGCATCTATACCATGGATTATTTTAACTGCAGTTATTCTGTGCCTATTCATTATATTCCCTCAGATTATTACTGGACCAGTTTCCTTTTTCTTGGGTATATAGGTTAAAATTAAGTGAAAATGATGGTCAGATGTTATATATTAAAACTTTTGACCATCATATTAATTTATTATATAATTATGTAAATTATTAAAGAAATGGAGTAAGTGTAATGAAAATAGTTATTCTTGATGGTTATACAGAAAATCCTGGTGATTTAAGTTGGGAAGGGTTTGAAGCGTTAGGAGATGTGGTGGTATATGACAGAACCCCTGTGGAATTAATTCAGGAACGCATAGGAGATGCAGATGCTGTCATAGTGAATAAGGTGCCAATTACGGAAGAAACTCTAGACAAATGTACCGGTATCGTGGTATTCCGGTTTGTAATATACCGACCTATGGTACAGATGCAGTTGGTCAATTTGCAATTGCCATGTTATTAGAAATCTGTCACCATGTTGGACATCATAGTAATGCAGTTCATGAAGGTCGTTGGGAAAACTGTGAAGACTGGTGTTTCTGGGACTATCCATTAATTGAACTTGCAGGAAAGACTATGGGTGTAATTGGATTTGGACGTATCGGACAGGCAACAGGACGAATTGCTAAAGCCCTTGGTATGAAAGTTATGGCTTATGATGAATACCCCAATGATTTTGGTAAAGAAATAGCAACCTATGTAAGTTTGGATGAATTACTTGCCAATGCAGATGTTATTTCATTA
>JAQSYR010000204.1 GCA_029256035.1 Anaerocolumna sp.
AGGAGAATACTATGTATAAATTACTCATTGTTGATGATGAAATTACAATTCGTACAAGTTTAGCAAATTTTATTCCATGGAATCAGGAAGGTTTTGAAGTGGCAGGGGTATGCGCAGACGGAAAGGATGCCATTGACTTTATTAATGCAAATAAGATAGATGCACTGTTAATTGATATTATGATGCCTCGAGTTAGTGGAATTGAGGTAGCAAAATACATTTATGAAAATAAACTAAATATAAAAACAGTATTGCTAAGTGCACATGGAGAATTTGATTATGCAAGGTCTGGTATGCGTTATGGAGTAAGATATTATATTCTGAAACCAACAAAATATGAAGAACTAAAGCAGGTTTTTTCTGAAGTCCGGATGGAGTTGGATAAAGATATGGTGGAAGACTTAGAAACAAATGATGAGTTTTTAACCATAATTGAGCGTATAAAAAATTATATCGATGAAAATTATGAAGATGCCAGTCTGGAAACTGTTTCAGAATTGTTCCACCTAAATCTGCATTACATCAGTCGACTATTTAAGAAGAAAACTAATATGAATTTTTCTGATTATTTAAATCAGGTGCGTATGGAAAAAGCCAAATTGATGTTAAATAATTCTGAAATCTATATTTCAGAAATATGTAGTCGCGTAGGTTATTCAGACCCTCGAAGTTTTTCAAAAGCATTTAAGAAACATTTTGGGATTTCACCAAGGGAATATAAACTAACGATAACTACCAATATTATACCAAAGAAATAAAATTAAATAGTAATATAATGGAATTGTAAAGAAAGCTTTTTATAACAATGAGAGATTTATATTGTATGCTCTTTCATAAGGAGGACTATATGTATAAACCAGTCTATACGGAAAAAATCGATGAATTACAACTACGAGTATTTCCAACAAGAGAAAAGATGGGAAAAAGTGCAGCCTATGATGTTGCCAATTGTATGTTAAATTTATTACAAAGTAAAGATAGCATTCGAATGGTGTTTGCTGCAGCTCCTTCCCAAAGTGAATTTTTATATGCTTTAACCCAGATAAAAGAAATACCTTGGGAGAGAGTCCAGGTATTTCATATGGATGAATATGTTGGGTTAGAAGCAGATGCACCTCAAAGATTCAGTAATTTCTTAAGAAGAAATCTATTTGATATAGTTCATCCTGGGAAAATTAATCTGATTATGCCTGATAAAGAACATCCGGAAACAGAATGCGAACGATATACAAAACTATTAGAAGAAGAGCCAATTGATATGGTTTGTTTAGGTATTGGTGAAAATGGCCATATTGCATTTAATGATCCGCCAGTTGCTGATTTTATGGACCAGAAAAAAGTAAAAATAGTTGAATTAGACCAAATGTGCAGACAGCAGCAGGTAAATGATGGATGCTTCCCGGGAATAGAATATATACCAACCCATGCAGTTACTTTGACCATACCAGCCATGATGTCGGCACAGTATTTATTCACTATGGTTCCTGGTATTAATAAAAAGGAAGCTGTAAAAAATACATTAAAAGGGGAAATCTCAACCAAATGTCCTGCATCAATACTTCGTACCCATACAAACTGCATTTTATATGTAGATTCCGATTCTGCTCCTTTATATTAACGAATGGAGGAAAGAGATGCGAACAATAATAAAGAACGGCAAAGTTATTACGCCCCTTCGTATAATTGATAATGCTGGAGTAATTATAGAGAATGGAGTCATTGACCAGATAATAGAAGATAATAGTATTGAAGTATTGGATACTGACCATGTAATTGATGTAAAAGGTCAATATATATCTCCTGGTTTTATAGATATCCATACCCATGGTGCTGGTGGACATGATTTCATGGATGGAACAAAAGAAGCTATCATAGAAGCCTGTAAAGTTCATATGAAATATGGTACTACCTCTATTATACCTACAACACTTACCAGTAATATGGATGATTTGTTTCGTACCTTAGATTATGTAAAAGAATGCAAAAATAAAAAAGGAATTCCTCATATTATTGGTATTCATTTAGAAGGACCATACTTTTCTTTAGAACAAAAAGGTGCTCAGGATCCTAAACACATTACAGAGCCTAAGAAAGAAGCATATACACAGATTATAGAATATAGTAATGATATTGTTCGCTGGACAATTGCTCCAGAATTACCGGGTGCATTAGAAATGGCTAGAAAGCTTATAAAAAAAGGTATTGTATGTTCTATTGGTCATAGTAATGCTATTTATGAAGATGTTGTACGTGCTTATGAGAATGGCTTTAATTTACTAACACATTTTTATTCCGGTATGTCTATCGTTAAGAGGGTCAACTCATTCCGATATGCTGGAGTAGTAGAAAGTGGATATTTAATTGATGATATGTATGTAGAAGTGATTGCAGACGGCATGCATCTGCCGGAAAGTTTATTAAAGTTAATTTATAAGTCAAAAGGTGCAGATAAGATTTGTCTGGTAACAGATTCTATGAGGGCAGCTGGATGTCCGGAAGGAGAATATATATTAGGTAATTTATCAACTGGTCAAAAAGTAATTGTTGAAGATGGCGTAGCAAAATTACCGGATCGCAGAGCCTTTGCTGGTAGTGTAGCCACTACTGACCGACTAGTACGCACCATGGTTAACACTGCCAAGGTTCCTTTGGAAGAGGCTGTAAAAATGGCTAGTTTAACACCTGCAAGAGTAATGAGAATTGATCAGTCAAAAGGCAGTATTACTCCTGGAAAGGATGCCGATATTATAGTATTTAATGAAAATATTCAAGTTCAGTTGGTAATGATAAATGGTGAGGTCACCATAAATCATATCTAGATTTTTTTGCTGGATAAGTAAAAAACTATTGACGAAATAGAAATTTATGCTATAATACTTTTAGTGCTATTCAAAAAATACCCAAACAGTTGTATAGGCACAATACACAACTGGAAGTCTGAAGCTGCTCGTAAACGTAAATTTAAATAGTATAAAGTCTACTAAGGTAACCCCTTGAATTTTATGATTCAAGGGGTTTTTTTCATTGTATAATAAATTTACTTTCTTCACTTAAAGATATAGTATTGGTATAGAAGAGAGATTAATTATCCTTGTTTTCTATGCATAGGACATGAAATTTATCCATATATTCTATAATAGTACCGGAAATTTGTGGAGAGGTATGAATGAGGAAGAAAATAAAAACCAATCATGAAAAATTCAAAAAGAATTCCAATAAAGAATTATATGATTACATTGAAGCAGCCAAAAAGCAGGAAAAAAAAGATAGACAGACGTATCTTGAAGCATTGTCTGACCAGCTGCGACTTCCCTCTGACATGCTGGCTGGAGCACCCATTATTACTGCAATTGGAAGGAATGAACTTTATCTTGAGAATTACAAAGGAATCATTGAATATAATGAGAATATAATTCGAGTATTAACAGGCATTGGGAAAGTACAAATTGAAGGTAAAAATTTAAATATTGACTTTTTTACAAATGATGAAATGAAAATAACAGGAATTATTCATAATATTCAATATTTTACCGGTAAAGATTCTTCAAAAAGTTAACGTTTCAAATTTCAATTTAGAAGCAAATTAATGTCATGGAGGTTAAAAAATGCTTATAAAAGCATTATGCTGGTTACGAGGTTACCTTCTGATAAGAATGAAAGGACAGTCTCCGGAACGTTTTATTAATTTATGTAGTAATCGGAGAATTTATATATGGGATTTAAAAAATGTACTTGGTGAGTATGAATTTTACATAAAGCTTCAGGATTATTATAAGCTTAAACCAATCGCATATAAAACAAGAACAATACCATATATAAAAAGAAGATTTGGAATGCCTTTTATAATCCATAAATATAAGAAAAGAAAAGGTTATGTATTAGGTATTTTATTATTTTCAGTATTTCTATACATTATGTCCTTGTATATATGGGATATTAGTATTATAGGTGGTCATACTTATACAGAAGAAGCAATGGTAAAGTTTCTAAAAACCAATCAAATTTATACAGGAATTCAGAAGGATAAAATTGATGGTCAGGATATTGAAGAGCTGATTAGGGGGACCTATAAGGATATTGGATGGGTATCTGCTGAAATAAAAGGTACAAGACTGATAATTAAGATAACTGAAACCAATATGCCAGCACCTGCAGTCTCTGCAACAGATCCTGTACACATCATAGCCGCAAAAGACTGTATTGTTACAAATATAGTTACAAGAACAGGTGTACCACAGGTAGCAATTGGTTCTGTAGTAAAAAAAGGAGATATTCTTGTATCTGGAGTAGTAGATATTGTTGGAGATAATGGAATATTGGTAGATAAGAAACCAGTAATTGCAGATGCTGATATTATGGGTAAATCATTTTATGAGTATAAAGATACCTTTTCCATGAACTTTACGAAAAAAAATTATACAGGTAATAAAAAAAATGGTCATCAAGTATCCTTTATGTTAAAAAAAATTAATTTATATAGTCCTAGAATTCCCTATATAAAGTATGATATAATTGTGGATGAGTTAGCGCTTCATTTAAGTGATAATTTTTATCTGCCAATCAGTCATAGCAAAATTCAATATTTAGAGTATACAGAGGAAAATAAACGGTATTCAGAGGATGAAGCAATAGGAATAGCAAAAGAAAAATTAAAGCGTTATTTTGATAAATTAATTGAAAAAGATGTTTTAATTATTGAAAATAATGTTAAAATAAGTATTGTGAATAACTCTTGTATTGCAGAAGGAATTATTATAGTACAGGAATCAGTGAAAGAATATAGAACAATTGAAGACAGCGAGTGGAGGATTATAGAAACGGATGAGTCTATTGGAAACAATAATTGATGTGCCAGCGGAACATGAAAAAAATGTATTTGGACAGTTTGATGCCTATGTGAAATTAATTGAAAAAACATTAAATGTAACTATAATCGTAAGAAATGGCGAAATTAAAATAATTGGTGAAAATGATAATGTAACAAAAGCTAAAAATGTATTTACTCAACTACTTGCTCTTTCTAGAAGGGGTAATACCATAACGGAACAAAATGTAAATTATGCCCTATCATTATGTTTTGATAATCAGGAATCGGCTATTGTTGAAATTGACCAAGATTTAATCTGTCATACTATTGCCGGGAAACCTATAAAACCAAAGACTTTAGGTCAAAAAGCATATGTAGATCAAATTCGTAAAAAGATGATAACCTTTGGAATCGGGCCTGCTGGTACTGGCAAGACTTACCTGGCTATGGCTATGGCCATTACAGCGTTTAAAAATGATGAAGTAAGTAAGATTATTTTAACCCGCCCAGCCATTGAAGCAGGTGAAAAATTAGGCTTTTTGCCAGGAGATTTGCAAAGTAAGGTTGATCCATATCTTAGACCTCTTTATGACGCTCTCTATCAGATTATGGGTGCGGAAGGCTACTTAAAGAATACAGAAAAAGGCTTAATAGAAGTAGCTCCTTTGGCTTATATGAGAGGAAGAACACTAGAGAATGCATTTATAATTCTTGATGAGGCTCAGAATACAACACCAGCCCAGATGAAGATGTTTTTAACCCGAATTGGTTTTGGCTCTAAAGTAATTATAACTGGAGACTTGTCACAAAAAGATTTGCCTTCAGGAACACAGTCAGGATTGGATGTTGCCATTAAGGTGTTAAGTAAAATTGAAGATATTGGTTTCTCTTATTTAACTGGAAAAGATGT
>JAQSYR010000006.1 GCA_029256035.1 Anaerocolumna sp.
ACCTTCGGAATTATTCCTCGGTTCGATTGTTTTGCAGCACTAGTAGAAATACTTTGCCAGCGCTCCACTTTTTTTAGTTCTTTTTTCTTATCTTCTATTTTAACAACGGTTCTATGTGTCATAACTGGAATAATTTCAAATGCACCTAGTTCCACCGCTTTCTGAATAATAAGTTCCATCTTGTCCTTCTTTGGAACTCCTTGAAAAAGGTACAATTTACTTTCTAATTCGGTATCTGTATTTTGGTTTTTTGTTATCCTGCAATCAATTTGTGTATCTGATTCCCGCTCTATTATACAATAGAAGTCTTTTCCTTGTCCATTACAAATTACTAACTCATCTCCAGCTTTCATTCGAAGAACGTTTTTAATATGGTTAACATCTGGACCAGTTATTATTATCCCATCCTTTAATATACTACTTTCATCCACATAAAAACGATGCATAAACCCACCATACCCTTCTTCATAATAACAACATCTGTTAAACCAGATTTGTATAGAATTCCTGGTTTAACAGATGTTTTGCAATTTCCTTCTGTCAATTTATTTAATTCTATTACTTTTTAGCGACAAATGCTACCCAATCGCCCATTTCATTTATTTCTAAAATGGTAAAATTATTTTTAAGAATTGCTTCTTTTACCTGCTCCCGTTTGGTATTTATAATTCCAGAGCTAATAAAAATTCCATCCTTCTTTAAATGCTTTCCTATTTCTCCTGACAAAGGAATAATAATATCTGCCAATATATTGGCAACGACAATGTCATAACGCTCATATCCAATATTGTGCTGTAAGTTAGTATCTGTGATTATATCACCACTTAATACAGTTAACTGATCCGAGGTAATATGATTTACAGCAGCATTTTCATAAGCTGCGTCAACTGCAATAGGATCTATATCGGTGCTAACAATCTCGTTTGCTCCAAGTTTTGCTGCAACAATGGAGAGAATTCCACTTCCACATCCAACATCCAGTACATTATCACCCATTTTCATATGTTTCTTTAAACCAAGAATACATAATTTTGTTGTTTCATGGGCACCTGTTCCAAAGGATGTTCCAGGGTCGATTTCAATTACCAAATCATTTTCCTTTACATCGGTCAACTTTTCCCAGGTTGGTTTTATAACAATAGTATCATCTACTCGAAAAGGTTTAAAGAATTCTTTCCAGTTATTAATCCAGTCTGTATCCTGAGTTCCCGAAATTTCAATATGACCGCTTCCAATATCAAGAAATTCAGAAAGCTGTTGCAGTCCATTTTTTATGTTTATTAAAGTTTCCTGTATACCAGCTTCTTCTTCCATATAAAAACTGATTTTTGCAGTCTTATCGTCTAAATCAACTTCAGGCAATATATCGATAAACATAGCTTTTTTCTCTTGTTCTGTAATCGGTATATTATCTTCTATTTCAATGCCTTCAATACCTAATTCCATTAACATAGCACTTATCATATCTACAGCATCTGCTAAGGTTGATAAAGTAAATTTCGTCCACTTCATTTCTATTTCCAGCCATCACATGTTTGTGATATTTCCTTCCTCACATTACTGTTCTTATTTTCCAAAGAACTTCTTTTTACCTTTATCTTTGTCTTTGTCTTTTTCTTTGTCTTTTTCTATCTCTGTCTCAGAATCTTTTCTGTCGTTCATTGCATTATCATATTTCTGTAATAGTTCTCTTTGTTCGTTTGATAATTTTGTTGGAACCTGAACGACTAAGGTTACATAATGATCTCCTCTTACCTGTTTATTACGAAGGGTTGGAACCCCTTTTCCGCGGAGTCTCACTTTAGTATCTGTCTGGGTACCTGGTTTTACATTATATAATACATCACCATCTACCGTACTAATTCTTACATCTCCACCAAGTGCTGCCTGTGCAAAAGATATTGGTGCAGTTGAGTAGATATCATAATCCTGTCTCTGAAAGATTGGATGTCTGCTTACACTAATTTCAACTAGTAAGTCGCCTCTTTCTCCTCCATTAGTACCAGGTTCACCTTTTTCACGAATTCGTATACTTTGTCCGTTATCAATTCCTGCAGGAATTGAAACTTCAATTTTCTTTTTCTTTGTTACAAATCCAGATCCATAACAATCGGAACATTTTTCTTTAACAATTTTACCGGTTCCTTTGCAATCCGGACAGGTCTGAACATTTCTTACCATACCAAAAAGTGATTGTTGTGTATAAACTACCTGACCTTTACCACCACATTTGCTACAAGTCTCCGCATGGGTTCCAGGTTTTGCACCTGTACCATGACAGGTGTTACATTCCTCTTTTAAATTCAGTTCTATTTCTTTCTCAACACCCGTAATGGATTCTTCAAAAGTAATTCTTATTCCAGTACGAAGATTTGGTCCCTTCATTGGTCCATTGTTAGCTCTTCTTGATCTTCCACCGCCAAATAAGTCACCAAAAATATCCCCGAAGATATCTGACATATCTCCCATGTTATTAAAATCAAATCCGCCAGAACCTGCTCCACCTTCAAAGGCAGAATGACCAAATTGATCGTACTGTCTTCTCTTATCTGCATCACTAAGGACAGCATAAGCTTCGGAAGCCTCTTTAAATTTAGCTTCTGCAGTTTTATCGTCCGGGTTTGCATCGGGATGATATTTTTTCGCTAATTTTCTATAGGCTCTTTTAATTTCATCATCTGTTGCAGTTTTAGAAACCCCAAGAACCTCATAATAATCTCGTTTATCTGCCATAATTTCCTATCCTCCTTGCGAATCTTCAAGACAAAATCACTTTTCAAGAAAATTCCCATCCATCTTATATAAATGCATTAAACTCTAATATTCACAAATAGGCAGTCATATGACTGCCTATTGTTTTATGTTAAAGATGAACCATAACTTTTATTTGAATTACAACATAAATTGACAATCAAATCATATTGTAATGAAACATTTAAAATTCGTCAAGTAAAATAATACTTATATAAGGATTATATAACTCTAGTATCAATTACATGGACACATCTTTTAAACTTCTCTGTAGTCTCCATCTACAACATCATCCCCGTAGGAAGTATTTGCATTGCCTGACATATCAGGTGCTGGACCGCCTTGGGCACCTGCTCCCTGAGCTCCTTCATAAAGTTTAGCAAATAATGCTTGAGCACTTTCCATCAGTTTCTCTTTTGCAGCTTTAATATCTTCCACTTCAAAATCAGACATTACTTCAGGGTTAGATTTTGCAATTAAATCTTTTAAGTGTTGTAAATCAGCTTCTACTTTAGATTTCTCATCGGCACTGATTTTATCACCTACTTCATTTAACGCTTTTTCTGTCTGGAATACCATAGAATCTGCATCATTTCTGGCTTCTACTGCTTCTTTACGTTTCTTATCCTGTGCTTCATATTCTGCTGCTTCTTTTACTGCTTTATCAATATCTGCATCTGACAGATTAGATCCGCCTGTAATAGTAATGTGCTGTTCTTTTCCTGTACCTAAATCTTTGGCAGATACATTTAAGATACCATTGGCATCAATATCAAAAGTAACTTCGATCTGAGGAACACCTCTTCTTGCTGGTGGAATTCCATCTAATCTGAATTGTCCAAGGCTCTTGTTGTCTTTTGCAAACTGTCTTTCACCCTGAACTACATTAATATCAACTGCACTTTGATTATCTGCTGCAGTAGAGAAAATCTGGCTCTTCTTTGTAGGAATTGTTGTATTTCTTTCAATTAATCTTGTAGCAACACCACCCATAGTTTCAATACTTAAGGATAATGGAGTTACGTCAAGAAGAAGGATATCTCCAGCACCGGCATCACCAGCTAATTTACCACCCTGAATAGATGCACCAATAGCAACACATTCATCTGGATTTAAGTTCTTGGATGGTTCATGTCCTGTTAACTGTTTTACTTTATCCTGAACAGCAGGTATACGAGTAGAACCACCAACTAATAATACTTTACTTAATTCAGAGGATGAAATACCTGCATCTTTTAATGCATTTTGAACTGGAACAGTTGTTCTTTCTACTAAATCATGAGTTAACTCATCAAATTTAGCTCTTGTAAGATTTAAATCAAAATGTTTAGGTCCTTCTGCTGTAGCTGTGATGAAAGGAAGGTTAATATTTGTTGTAGTTGCTGCAGATAATTCTTTTTTCGCTTTTTCAGCTGCTTCTTTCAGTCTCTGTAAAGCCATCTTATCGGTTGATAAGTCAACACCTTCAGCTTTCTTAAATTCATCTATCATATATCTGGTAATTCTCTCATCAAAGTCGTCACCACCAAGTCTGTTATCACCGGAAGTAGCTAAAACTTCAATAACACCATCACCGATTTCAATAATGGAAACGTCAAAGGTACCACCACCTAAATCGTACACCATAATTTTTTGCTCATGTTCGTTATCTAGTCCATAAGCTAAAGCTGCTGCTGTAGGCTCATTAATAATTCTCTTAACGTCAAGACCAGCAATTTTACCAGCATCTTTTGTTGCCTGTCTTTGTGCATCATTAAAATATGCAGGAACTGTAATTACAGCTTCTGTAACTGTTTCTCCTAAATAGCTTTCTGCATCGGCTTTTAATTTCTGCAAAATCATTGCAGAGATTTCTTGTGGAGTGTATTTTTTATCATCAATGCCTACTTTGTAATCAGTACCCATATGTCTCTTAATTGATGAGATTGTTTTATCTGAGTTTGTTACAGCCTGACGTTTTGCAGGTTCTCCAACTAATCTTTCACCTGTTTTTGTAAATGCAACAACGGATGGAGTTGTTCTTGCACCTTCTGTGTTAGCTATAACTACCGGTTTTCCACCTTCCATTACTGCAACACATGAGTTTGTTGTTCCTAAATCAATACCTATGATTTTTCCCATGATTTCTTCCTCCTAATATTATTCAATACAATCAATTAACAATTGCAATTAATTTACTACTTTAACCATACTAATTTACTACTTTAACCATACTGTGTCTTACAACTGTATTTTTATAAGTGTAGCCTTTTTGGAACACTTCTGCTACTATGTTCTCGCCAAGTTCAGAATCCTCTGCGTGCATTACTGCATTATGGAAATTGGGATCGAAGGTTTGACCTGCAGCCTCAATTTGCTGTAGTCCGGCTTCCTCTAATGAAGTAACTAATTGTTTATAAATTTTTTCAATACCTTGAGCAAATGCACCTTCTTTTTCTTCCTCTGTTAAGGTTCCTAACCCTCTCTCAAAGTTATCAATAACAGGTAGAACCTTTTCTATAATGCTTTTAGCTCCAATTTCAAACATCTGAGCTTTTTCTTTTTCAGAACGCTTACGGAAATTATCAAATTCTGCCATAGTTCGAATCAGACGATCATTTAATTCTTCAATTTTTAAATCTTTGGCATCCCTTTTATCCTTTTTCTCTTTCTTTTTAAAGAAAGATTTTCCTGATTTATCTTCTTCACCAGTTACGGATTCATTCTCTTCCACCACATCTTCATTAACATAATCTTCATTAGAACTATTGGAGTCTTCATTTACATCCATATTTTCAGATTCTGCGTTGGTTTCTTCTGTCCCTAAGTTATTATCTAACTCTGAATTGTCTTCAACAGATGCATCCTCTTTTAATACATCATTTATATCTTCCACTTTGGATACCGCCTTTCCTTCATGTTAGGTTTTTTTCTTAAATATATCATCCAGCTGCACCATAAGGGTGTGCAAGGTTCCAACTACCTTATCATAATCCATTCTCTTAGGTCCGATAATACCGATTTTACCATAAACACCTTCTTCTAATTCGTAGGTTGCAGTTACAACTGCACAATCCTTCATTGCCTCTACTGGCGTTTCACTACCTATATAAACCTGAATGCCACAATTATCTTTCTCATTGTTTTTAGGTATTGCTGTAATTAGTTCTGCCAGTTGATTTTTCTCTTCAAAGGTACCAAGTAGTTCCGTTACTTTATCCATATCACTAAGTTCCGGATACTTTAACATGTTCGTTGTCCCACTGGTAAAAATCTGAACTTCATCTTCTTCACTAATTGCTTGCGCAATAGCATCTAAAATATCGCTCACAAGAGTCGTATATTTACCGGCTTGTTCCTTAATCTGTTGGATGATTGCCAAGTTTATCTCTGCTAAATCAAGGCCTTGGAGAAATGTATTAAATACGATGTTAAGCTTAAGTATAATTTCTTTATCTAAGCTTTCTGCAGTTTCAATAAATTTATTCTTAACAATATTTCCCTCAATTACTATAATGGCAAGAAGTTGATTCTCATCAACTTCCGTAAGTTGTATAAATTTAACTTTTTTACTGCGATACCTAGGTTTTGAAACCATCGTTGCATAATTCGTATTATTTGCCAATAATTTTGCTATCTGCTTTAATAAGGTGTCAACCTTATCTGCTTTCTCTATTAGCAATTCCCTCATATCTTCGATTTCCTGGGTCTTATCATTTAGCATGGTATCTACATATAAACGATACCCCTTATCAGAAGGAATGCGGCCTGCAGAGGTGTGTGGCTGAATTATATATCCTAATTCTTCTAAGTCAGCCATTTCATTTCTTATTGTTGCGGAGCTTAGATTTAAATCGGAATACTTTGAAATTGTTCTTGATCCAACCGGTTCCCCTGTTTCAAGATAGTTTCGAATAATTGCTTGTAAAATTTTAAGTTTTCTATCATCCAATTCCATCTCACCACTCCTTTTTTTGATTATTAGCACTCACTTGACTAGAGTGCTAACATCTTTATACTAAAAATAGCACTATCATTTTATTTTGTCAAGTACTATTTTACATTTTTTTAACTTCTAATAAATTCATCTATGAGGAATCTTGACATTACCAGATTGCTAACATCTACTCCTTTTTCTGTAAGGGATATCTGCCCATTTTCATTTTTTAATAAGCCTTCACGAACAGATTGATTGATTACTTCTCCATAAATTATTTCAATTGGCTTATGAAAGCTTTCTTTAAATTTTTCTTTACTTACGCCTTGATCCATTCTAAGCCCCAAAAACATAAATTCTTCCATCTGTTGACTTGTTACAAGCCTGTCCATATCTCGTCTTATTTTATGATAATCTGAAGATAGTTCCATATATTCATTCATATCCGTTACATTATGAAATCTGGCATTATGAAGTAAGGAGGATGCCCCAAGTCCAATGCCTAAATATTCTGTACGTATCCAGTACGATGAATTATGTTTACATTCATAACCTGGCTTTGCATAATTGGAGATTTCATATCGATGATAGCCTTTCATCTCTAAGATTTTTTTTGTTATCCCATAAATTTCTCGGTCTAAATCATCATCCTGATCTTCTTTTTGGTACCTTTCATAAAAAGGTGTCCCTTCTTCGATGATTAAGCTATAGGCAGATATATGCTCAGGGTTTAGTTCAACGACTTTATTTAGAGTATACATCCACTGATTTATATTCTGGCCTGGAAGAGCTGACATTAAATCTATATTAATATTATGAAAACCTAATGTTCTTGCTAAATGATAGTTATCTTCAAATTCTTCAAAACTATGAATCCTTCCAAGTAGTTTTAATTCCTCATTATCTGCAGATTGTAGACCAATACTTAATCGATTAATTCCAGCTGCCTTATATACTTCTAATTTTTCCTTTGTTATAGTACCTGGATTAACCTCTATGGTAATTTCTGCAACTTCCCAAGAATTTTCTTTTTGCTCATTCTCATCTTGCTTTTTTTCTTTACGAAACAGTTTGTGAAATAACCCTTTTTTATCTTCTTGCTTATCATGAATTCCATAAATAGAAAAAACATCTTTTACAGCTTCTAAGATTTCCAAAACGTACTTACTATCAATAGATGACGGAGTTCCACCACCAATAAAAATAGTCTTCACAAGGTACTCTGATGCCAGATCTTTATAACTTTTAATTTCATTTATCATAGCTTTGACATAATCATTTTTTGTTTTATCATCCGCTGAAGTGGACAAAAAATCACAATAGTCACATTTTTTTATACAAAAGGGTATATGAATATATAAGCCTAAATCCCGCTTCTCTGTGTTTCCCATAAAACACCTTCCTTTCGTTCATTCCTGTTATATAGAACCTACTATGGAAAAATGGAGCTGATGCATTGCAACAGCCCCTTTCATTTATCCTTTTTGTATGCTTAGTTATCATCCAGTTTAAGAACACTCATAAATGCCTTTTGTGGAATTTCAACATTACCTACTTGACGCATACGTTTTTTTCCTTCTTTTTGTTTCTCAAGCAATTTTCTCTTTCTTGAGATATCGCCGCCATAACATTTTGCAAGTACATCTTTTCTCATAGCCTTTACGGTTTCTCTTGCTATTACTTTACTACCTATAGCTGCCTGTATTGGTATCTCAAATAACTGCCTTGGTATTTCATCCTTTAATTTTTCACACATCTTCCTGCCACGTTCATATGCAGTTTCACCGTGAACTATAAAGGACAATGCATCTACTTCTTCTTTATTAATAAGAATATCAAGTTTTACTAATTCTGATTCTTTATATCCTTTTAATTCATAGTCAAAGGACGCATAGCCTTTGGACCTTGACTTTAAGGCATCAAAAAAGTCATATATTATTTCATTTAATGGTAGTTCATATTTCAATAATGCGCGGGTAGCTTCCATGTACTCCATTCCAAGATACACACCTCTGCGTTCTTGACATAAGGTCATAATAGATCCAACAAACTCAGTTGTTACCATAATTTCTGCACTGACAATGGGTTCCTCCATGAATTGTATCTCACTTGGGTCTGGTAAATTTGAAGGATTTGTAATATCTAGAACCTCTCCATCGGTTTTGTGTACTTTGTAAATAACGCCAGGAGCTGTGGTCACAATATCCAGATTATATTCTCTCTCAAGTCTTTCTTGAATAATCTCAAGATGTAACAAACCTAAGAAACCACAACGAAAACCAAATCCTAACGCAATGGATGTTTCAGCTTCAAATTGCAAGGAAGCATCATTTAATTGAAGTTTTTCAAGAGCATCCCTTAAATCAGGATATTTTGCTCCATCTGCAGGATACATACCGCAGTAAACCATAGGATTAACCTTTTTATAACCAGGCAAAGCTTCATTGCACGGATTTTTGGCGCTTGTTATGGTATCACCTACACGGGTATCTTTAACATTTTTAAGACTGGCTGTAATATACCCAACCATTCCCGGTGTTAATTCATCACATGGAATAAATTGACCTGGTCCAAATGTACCAATTTCAACAACTTCAGCTGTTGCACCTGTTGCCATCATCTTGATTTCAGTTCCTCTGGATACGCTTCCTTCCATAATACGGCAGAATACAATTACTCCTTTATAAGAATCATATTTGGAGTCAAAAATTAAAGCTTTTAAAGGATTCTCTGCCTTCCCTTTAGGAGGAGATATCTTGGAAACAATCTGCTCTAGAACATCTTCTATATTTAATCCCATTTTGGCAGAAATTAAAGGAGCCTCTGAAGCATCGAGTCCAATGACATCTTCTATTTCTGCTTTCACACGCTCCGGTTCCGCACTGGGAAGGTCAATTTTATTAATAACCGGTATGATATCCAAATCATGATCTATAGCCAGATATACATTTGCTAAGGTTTGGGCCTCAATTCCCTGGGCTGCATCTACTACCAGAATTGCACCTTCACAGGCAGCCAGACTTCTTGATACCTCATAGTTAAAATCTACATGGCCTGGTGTATCGATTAAGTTAAAAATATATTCTTCCCCATCTTTTGCTTTATAAACAGTTCGAACGGTCTGGGCTTTTATTGTAATTCCTCGTTCACGTTCAAGCTCCATATTATCCAGAACCTGGGCCTGCATTTCTCTGGTAGTTAAAAGGCCGGTTTTTTCAATGATCCTGTCAGCTAATGTGGATTTGCCGTGATCTATATGAGCTATAATACAAAAATTTCGTAATTTATTCTGGTCAGTCATTAAGTTCCTCCTGTGAAAGCAAATCCTCCTCTTATGGTGGATTATGCTAATGAGTTATTATCTGTTGTATTATAGCATAGACCTGTCTATGATACAAGAAGAAGCACAGAAGAAAAATAACAAGAAATAACAATAATTTATTATTTCCCATGTAGTATTATGTCAAATAATTTTGCATTTTGTAACAGGGTTCAAATCTTGTCATATTATATTATGAAGCACAGCAATTTTCTTACTGATGCTTCATTAACAAAAGGAGGTTTTTATATGAAGAGATGTTTGTCTGTACGTGATGCCTTAAAAGTTGCAGAATTCACCGGCCAGGTTGTAAGGATTACTTTACGAAGCGGTACCGAATTCATGGGTATCGTAGAAAAATTATGCCCTACTGCATTTCGTTTATGGATTCGGCCTGAAGATAATATGAATGGTGATGTTGTGAAAGCCTGGATAGCAATCCATGCAGTAGAATCCGTAGCATTTGATGAAGAAAATATATTCCATGACAGGTTCTGCAGATTAAATAATTGTGGAAGTCTTCAAGGAATAAGAGAAGCATTAAATGCAGCTCTGCTTACTGAGCAAACGGTTATGGTTGGTTTGTTCTGCCGCAGGGAACCGGTTGTCCTGGTTGGAACCATAATAAATGTATGTCCTTTGACCTTCTGCATCGATTTAAATGGTTGCCAGGATAATAGAGAAGAAAGAATTGAAGATGTAGAGTATGTTAAATTCTCATAAACAAATACCACAGTAATAGTCTTGCTGCCATACTCAGACATAAAAAATAGATAGAGAGAATACGGAAACTGCATAAATTTGCAAATCTTTATTCACTCTATCTATTTGTAATCCTATCTATTGGGGTAGTGCAAGTTATTTTTGAGTAATGTTATAATTAAATGTGTACTCTGATGGCCCAATCTACACTCTTACGATTCTCCTGATAAAACATTGTGCAATATATCTGCCAGGAAATCCATTGCGTTTATAGCTTCATCTACTGTATTAGAATCTGTACCCGTTTCAGCTAATATAGACTTAGCCCTTACATGTAAATTATAACGGTATGCTTTTAGATAATTTTTAATAAATAACCCAGGATATTTTTCTCGACCTTCTAATTGTAATTTAAGGCCAAAAGCCAAATTATTCTGTAAATTTGGATTATCAAGATATGTTATGCTTTCCCCTTTTGAATTTGTACTTAAACCATTAAATAACATAATTTGTGCAGTTTGAACTCCGTTTATTTTGGTTACCCTTTTTTTACCATTCCCGTCGTCTCTATGTAAATCAATTACCACTTCTATGGTTGGATTTTCTTCCAGAATTTTTGTAATACCTGGTTCTGCCTTATTATATGCTAAATTTCTATCTAAACTGCCATTTACTATATCATAATAGGTTTTATCGTGAATTACATTATATCCGTATTCCTCTGTCAGTATTTGAGCCAGATGTGTCCCAACTCCTACAATAGTGTCCTCTTCAACTCCTGGCCGGCTATCACTAAACGCCTCTTGGGAATGGGTATGATAAATTAATATTTGAGGTTTATCCTTCTGCTGTTTCATGGTCATGTCTTTTTCAAGCATTTCTTTTGCATTAAATAAATCATCATCAACCTTCGTAGATTTATCTACAATATAAAAATTATTATATAAAAAAGTACGATTCAAGAGTTGCTCTACTGTAAATGATTCTCCTGTTAGGGAACTCATTGCTTCTTTTACATCGATTTCTGGACTTGTACCATTATTACTATCACCCTGTTCCCTAAAAATCTCACCATGAATTATATCGATTGGCATAATACTTCCTAGGTTTGTACCTCCAATATCAGTAGTCAAAATAATGGTATCTTCATTTTCTTCAAATATTTGTTCATCCTCTGTATCAGCTATGTACCTGTTTATTGGGAATATTCTTACTGCTAAGTTTAGTAAACTATGGGAGTTATTATTATTCTGGTCATTCACATAATCTAAAATAGGAATACTAGACTGCATCATATAATTAAAAGTAGTTGATATGGTGTTCTCCTTCGGCTCTTCATAGGTCTCTGCCTTTATTTTAGTTTCCATACCAAATATTTTTACACATTGTATTAATATATAAATACTTAAAAATATTATAATACTCCATACAGTTATATGAAACAGTCCAGCTGTTCTTTTTTTATATCTTTTCATGAAAACACCTATGCCTTTCTTTAAGAAAGTTATCTTTCATCGGGTGGTTTCAATCATTTTCCAAAGAAATAATTTTATGAAACCCAATTTACTAAATATAAATAAAAGTAACTTTCATATACATTATCATATGCAAATTAATTCTTTATGATAACTTTACAGGCACAATTTGCAAAAATTTTTTAGACATGCTTTTATTAAGCGAAACATTTATTTAGTGCTTCTGATACAGTAAAACTCATCCTTTTTATGGACTCATCAATATTCTTTGGTGTTACAAACATATTCCCAATAGTCTCTTCATTTACTTCGTTAATAAATTGACCGATTTGCTTTTCCTCAAATCCCTGCTTTGACATAAAACGTTCCAAAGTATCATTAACAATGGTTTTTGCATCAACTACTGTTGGGATTCCCAGGGCAATAACATCTACTCCCAGACTTTCTTTATTCAGTGCCTTTCTATTATTTCCAACACCGGATCCCGGGCTGATACCCGTATTTGTAATCTGGATGGTTGTATTTAAACGATGAATACTTCTAGCTGCTAATGCATCAATTACAACAACTAATTTAGGTTTGGTTTCCTGTATGATTCCTCTTAATACTTCACTTGCCTCCATTCCTGTCTGACCCATAACTCCTGGGGAAATTGCGCTCATGTTGCCCATATGATGTCTCTCTTGAAACTCACTTCCAAATTCTCGAATCAGGTGCCTGGTTACAAATAAATTATCTACAACCTGAGGACCTAGGGCATCGGGAGTCACGTCTTTATTACCAAGTCCAGCGATTAGTACTTCCTTACCTTCTGTATTTCCTACTAATTTCTTAATGTATTTTGCAATCTCCAAGGTAATAGGTTCATGGTAGCTTTCATCCGAATCTTTTAAATTAGGTGCTTCTATTGTGATATAGGTACCCATGGGTTTGCCCATGGCATCTGCACCACGCTGATCTTTAATAATTACTGTAGAAACTCGTATTCCTCTATCCTTATCATAGTCTTCTTTTAATACCACACCCTGTATTTCAACATTGTCATCTTCAAAAGTTTCTCTTACTTCTAACGCTAAGTCTGTTCTTGGCATTCCAAATGTTCTGTCATGCTTTTCAGGTTTATTATCCATGTTTATTTCACCATTTCCAGAATTATTTGAATGTTTATTTACCTCCATTATATACTCTCCTTTTCCTTAGAATTTTTTTGGCCTTCTATTGTTCTGTTTTTATTTTCTTCATAATTTTTTAAAATATGTATTGACAGAACAAATGCTTTATACTACTATATAATAGTATGTTTACATTAGAACGTCCGTGTCCGGATTTAATGAAAACAAATAATTCAAATAATAAAAATATTTTGGAGGTGACCAATTTGGCTAACATTAAATCTGCTGAAAAAAGAATCTTAGTTAATCAAACTAAGGCTTTAAGAAATAAAGCAATTAAATCAAAAGTTAAGACTGTTATAAAGAAAGTTGAAGCTGCTGTGGCTGCCGGCGACAAAGAACTTGCTAATACAGCTCTTATCACTGCAATTTCTGAAATTGATAAAGCAACTTCAAAAGGTGTTTATCATAAAAACACTTCTTCTAGAAAAGTATCTCGTTTAAGCAAAGCTGTAAATTCAATTGCTTAATTGACATAATACATTCATATACACACATTATTTAATCTAGTTCATGCTTAGGATGATCTTTCACCATTTGTGCTGATTTTGCAATGGCGATTAAAATTTCCCGTTCTTCTTCGTTGGATAATTCAGTCAGACGGGCATAAAGTTCACCTTCTCTAGTTACTACATATTTGGGAGAAAGTTGGTTTAATGTTAAAGCGATAATATCATTGCGGATTAACTTTTTATTATAAAAACGGAGAAGGTGGGATTCGAACCCACGTGCCCATTTCTGGACAACCCGATTTCGAGTCGGGGCCGTTATAACCTCTTCGATACTTCTCCAAATTTACTTATTTATTCCACTGTATTTTACGATTAGAAGCTCTACACCGATTTTATCAATTAGCCTTCCGGTTTTAATTGCCTCTTCTATTTCTGCACAACTATCCAGTGCCCCTTTTAATGTATCCATAGTAAAGTTTTTCGCCTGATTAACATATTTACTTATAGTAAATGGCATTAAACCAGTTTTTTCTGCTATTACAGAATTCTGATAACCTAAGCCCACAAGATCCTTAATTTGTATAAGAATATTAAACTGCCGGGTTAATAAAAATAAAATAGACATAGGCTTTTCTTTTAGAGCTAAAAGATCATAATAAAGCTCCAATGCCTTATTCTGCTGCTTATTTCCTATGGCATCAATCATAAGGAATATCTTACC
>JAQSYR010000205.1 GCA_029256035.1 Anaerocolumna sp.
GCAAGCCTTTGTTCTGCTTCCTTTTTTTCTTTTGCTTTCAGCATATGTATAGGATTGATTTCACCAACGTAATAAGCTTTTAATAACTTTGCTTTTTCAACAAACAATCCTTCACCAAACCAAAGGACAATATCGCTGCATTCTCGTATACATTTATCTTTTTTACCAGCTTTATGATAAAGTTTCGCCAATTCATAAGCCCAGTTTTCTATATATTCAAATTCTTTTAACTGTTCCAAGGATTCAATTAAAACATCTAGAGATTCACCCTTTTTCTTATCAATACAATAGCGAAAAATATATCGATAGGAATCATTAGGAGCCACCTTATTATATTGGGAAAGGTAGTTTTCCGCTTCTTTTATATTTCCTTGTTTAATAGAAACCTCTACTAATTGATAGAGCAATCTTCTTGTTTTTGTTTTTGCATACATCTTAGTCAGTATATTAATGGCCTCATCATACCGTTCATTTTGTGCATAAACGTCTGCAATTATACTAAGGTCCGTCAGAGATTTAATTTTATGTAGATCTACAGTATCTAAGACTTTTTCAGCTTTTTTATATTGACTGTTATCAACAAATCTTCTGATTTCTTCTAGTTTTATAATATTATCGTATCTCTCCATAAAAGCCTCCTTTGAACATATATTACCATTCCATAGTAATTAAAACAAGTATATTCCAATCAATTATTTAAATACTTAACACAATAAACGCCCTTAATTATTATGGTTCTTACAGTAAAATGCCTGTCATAAAAATCTCATGACAGGCATTTTATACTATATTAAGTTGTTTCTTCATTTGTACTTTAGTAATCGGAGGCAATTTTTCGTATTTATCCTGCTGGACCATTCATATTAATGAAAATATTAATAACGAATCTTTTGACTCTTTACCTTTCTCTTGTATTTTACTTCTACTTTTCTTTTGTACTTTTCGATGGTACTTTGTACATTTCTTTCGCATTATTGTACTTATCTTTGGTAATGCTCACTTTTGTAGATTAAAATTTTCTCTTTGGTATTTGTTTTTTATCTTATGTACTATGGCATAAAGATAAAAACTCATCTCTACACATCTATTGATGATATCTTTTCAGATATTACATCCACTTTCACTCCGATTTTGTATTATATAATACCTTGGATGTTTTTCATCTCTCTTATAAGAAATTCTATATTTAAGGTTCTTCCAGCAGGATTTAACATCATCCGTTTATGTAGAGATATACATTCTATTTCTTCATCTAAACCCATTGGACTCTCCTCCTTCTAGGCTGTCATAATCTTATGACAGAAGTTAATTAACAATAATAATTCTTATATTTGTTAATTAGCCTTTCCTTGTTTGTACTTAAATTATACATAATCTATCATCTTCTGTCAATATATTTTTTAACAAAATAGTTAATATTTTCATAATTATCATATCGGCAATAAATTATCTGATTATAGACAGGCTTATTAGATTTTGTCACTTAATATACGACCTTGCCTTGTCGATAATTGTCATATGAATATTATATTCAAATTCAGTTTGTCGAAACTAGGTTGCACAAATTGACAACCTAGTCTCTGGATATTTTTCATATATGTATTATAGGTTATACTATAGATCTCTATAGAATATAAGATTTTCCATAAGTTCTTCTGTAATATCAATTTTGTCTTTTTCAAGTGCACGGTATCTAAGTTCAAGCTCTTTAACTTTTTTCTGACTATTTCGCTCAAATCTTGCCATGGCATCAGAAAATAGTGGTTGACCTGTCACACGTTCTCTTATGGATTTACTAAAAGGACAATAGGTTGCCAGTAATTCTCTTGCAACTTTATTTAATCTGATGCCACCACTTGATTCACTTTTCATCCAAGCCTCATAATCAATGAGAAATATCTCCCTGTAATTATTTCTACCCTTTTGAATTTGAACTTTTACTTTCTCTTTTACTTCTTCTGAAAGATTATTATTTTTTCGATAAAATTGTATATAGTCTGAATACTCTGATGTTAGTGATTTATATTTTATATTATTCCATGCACTTCCTTGTATGGTTCTGCATAGCTCCCAGCGAAATCTTCCTAATACTTTTATTAATAAATCCTTTAGAGTTGTTTCTGTAAATATTGGAAATATAAATCTTCCTTCTTTACTCTTTCTTTTCTCTGATATTTCCTGCCACATAACTCCATTATATCCTACGGTGGGCATAAGAATAATATCTGGGAATACCTGCTTCATTACGTATTCTTTTTCAATTCCTTTTTCATTATTTACATACATGATTTCCCGGTAAAATACCGAGTAGTCAATATTAAGTAAAGCATTTAATTCTGAATTCATTCTATTAGCGGAAACATAAAGCTTGTTTATGCTTTGTATTATATTATCACTATAAAGGAAAGGTATAAAAGTGGTAATTTGCCCATTTACTACCCTGTGATTGTAACGGAACATATTTCGTATTTCATATATTACCTTCTTCGTTGAATTCATAAGCATGTCTTTTTCTTCTGCTTCTGTTATTTTGCCCTTCTTACGTTCTTCACGAAGCATATCTCTATAATCTAAGTCAAATTCATTCTTTGAAGGTTCTTTGATCCCCTGGTGTATTAGTGATAACCACTCTTTCATATTATAAACTTTACATGGGCCGTTAACATCCCTATCTTCTTCTAAGAAATATAATTCCTTTAACTGTTCTTTATTCAATAATCGTTCATCAAGGTATCCGTATTTTAAGAATAAATCCACTGCTTTTGGTATATTGTTATCATGAAATGCTATGAGGAATACACGTTCATATAGTTCATAAAAACCTTCTGCTAATTGTTTGCGCAGTATCCTTGCACTATCCTCAGCCGAATGTTTATCTTTCAGGTTCATAAAGTCTAGAAGCAGCTGTTCTAATTTAATACTTTTTTCCGTCTTGTAGTTGTTCCGAACGGTTACTTTCTTTGGATAACAAGACAAAATAGATTTCCTCCATTTGCTCTCTGTTAACCTCCAGGTGAATGCCTGTTTTCTCTTCCAATAATTTTTCGATTAAATTAATCTCTTCAATTATATTATCAAGCACTCTCACCATTTCATTATTATGTCCCCCTGCATCATCAATATTAATTGCCAAAGAAGCAATATTTTTAAATAAGCAGGAATCACTTTTATTCATTAGAGATTCATATGTTTTCCCTATATATGCAGATAACTCTATGCTATCCGAAGTAAGCTGTACGATTAATCTTGAAATATCTTTGACGAAATAACGTACAATGGTATCAGAATCTGCACAAAACCAAGTTTATTGCCTGTTTCTATGTAATTTGAATAATTGCTCCGAGTAAATTGATAAATTTGTTCTGAATAGGTAACAAGGCTTTGATATATCTTATCCATTTCGTTTAAGTATTTAGCCATAGAAGCAGCCATTAACCCTCTATAATCATTATTTAAAGAAAATATTTTAGATAATTCTTCTTCAGAACTAATGGAAAAACAATAGAATGTAACATCATCAAAAGCAATATATGTATTTATGTAATGGCCAACATTTAATTCGCTAATCCCTAAAAAACTTCCTGAACCAAGAATCATTTTAGCACCATTATTAACGGCTAATACTCTGCCTTTCACAATCATGCAAACACTTGCTAAAGGTTCTTTGGCATTATAGATTACTGTCCCTTTTTCAGCTTGATTAACAGAATTAAAATTTAATTTCATCCCCATGTTTTCACCTCAATGGTTTATTCCCGCACTTTGCATAGATTGCAAAACAAGTCAGTTTTATTATATACGATATTTCAACATACGGAAAGTGGAAATATGTCTTTTCATAATAGTTTTACTAGTAAAATAGTACCACCATAAAATTCCAAGGATTATTGTTTGGTTTTTTTGGGCCGGCCCACCATTTCTGGTGTTTTGAGCAAAGGCCTATCCCCATTGATAGAATGCCGGCCCACTATTATATTATATATAGAAAACTACCCCCATTGGCAGCTCCTACCATGATAAGAAAGAGCAAGCTCTCTGAATTGGTTAATGTCTATGGCATCAGCTGGAGCACCTTCCATTTAAATCAGATAAATTCAGACAAATCTCTTAGAAAACCAGAAAGAGTCTGGCTTGCCAGACTCTAGCGCTGACGTGCTGTCACTTCAGTGACAAACTTCCTTGGCGCGTCATGCGCATCCTGCCTGGAGGGCTTTTTGTTTAATAGGAAAGTTCAGAGAACTTCCCTATTAAACAAAAAAAATGCCGTTCACTTTCGTGACGACATCATTGCCTATATATTTAATCCGTGCGCCTTGCTTCGAATGTCTCTTACAGACGTTACCCCTACAGTTAACTCGGTCCAGGCAACCTTACGGCACACAAGAGGTTTTGCTTAGTGCTG
>JAQSYR010000206.1 GCA_029256035.1 Anaerocolumna sp.
TCTTTTGCAAGTTTTGCCCCTTCATAAGCACATTCTATGGTCGGATTACTCATAACTTTATCATAAATTATATAGTCAATACCAACTCCACTTAATGCAGTTACTACATCATTCTCAGAACCATTTACTTTAGCGGAATTTGCACCTGTTACTATCATAGCTTTCGTACCAAGGTTACGAAAAATCTCTTTATTGTTGATAATACATTCTCTTCCCATAATTACTCTGGTTGGCATAAAATAATTTAAGTTCATTTTAACACTCCTTTATTCTATGGTTTTTTTATTTCTATATTTTTTTAATTTCTATAATTTCTCATTATATCCTTATACCGCCGCAGATGCAACCCGTCTGCTATAACATATTTATCCTATCTGAAATCCATAGATTGCATTAAGTAGGGAAATACCTGACTCTGTACGAAAAATTTTATCTCGTATGCCAGGAATTTTTTCATGTACAACATCCTCTTCATAAATATTAACCAGAAAATCTGCTTCTACCAGTATCTGATAATCAATTCCATCAATCTCTTTATAGGTATGATGATGGGCTATTAAGTAACAGCATCTATCAATAAATTCTTTGCTATAGCCTAGTTCATTTAACATTCTCTCAGCCACTGCTGGTCCTTCTATCTGCTGATAGTTGCCGGCACTGCTGTTGTATTTCTCCTCACTTAACTTTATTCCGATATCATGAACAACCGCAGTTACTTCTAATATTTCCTGTGTAACCTTATCTAGTTGTTCCATTTCTCCAATCATTTTAGCATAAGCATGTACTTTAAGAAAATGCTGTATTCTCTTAGGATCTCCAGAATAATATTCTATCATTGCTTTTACTACCTTATTATGTTTCATTCTATTATCCTCTCTTTCACCTGTTTTTGTTTTCCAGCTTCTATTAAATCTTTGCTGCTTACAATAAAAACACCAACAATGCCTATTAATATTCCTGTAATGATTAATATCTGTTCAATAGGTACAGTATCTGACATTGGCCCAAAGAATAGCATGCCTACAGGCATTGTTACACTAATAATCATGTTTAGGACCCCAAAGACTCTCCCCATATATTCCTCTTCCACCTTTTCCTGTAATAATACAATGGCTGGGGTATTAAAGAGCGGCATAATAAGCCCAAGAAATCCCATGACTACTGAATATAGTAAAAAGTTTGGAATAATTCCAAAAGAAAAAGTGCTAACTCCAATTAGTATACTAGAAAGTGTCATAGTATGAATCCGGTTTTTAAAACCTCCCCAGGATGCAAGCAGTAATCCGCCCACCATCATTCCAGATGAGAATGTTACTTCAATCACAGTAAGCCTCCATACATCATCTCCAAAACTTCTAGTTACCTGCAAGGGAGTAAGGAATGCAACTGGTGCAGATAAAAAGAAAAATATAGCACAAAAAAGAAACATTTTTTTTAAATAACCATGGTGATTAATATAATGTAAACCAGATTTTAAATCTTCAAAATAACTAATATCCTGATTTAATACGGCCTTCTCATGAGGAGCAACCTGTAAAAAGAAAACTAAGATACTAACTGCTAATGCTGCCGTGACCACATCAATAAAGAAAATTGATTCAATGGATGCAACAGATAATAGTCCTCCGCTTACCATAGGAGCTAACAGCATAACAAAAGATTGAACGCTGCCATTAATTCCATTGACCTTAGTTAATTGTTCTTCCGGTACCAATTGAGGTAGAAAAGCACTTACTGCTGGCGACTGAATTCCAGTTCCAACAGACCTAACAGCGGAAACTATAAATAATAACCATATGGACCGGTACCCCATTAAAAATAAAATCGCCAACAATAATGTAGAAATGGCAATTAAAGAGTCAGAGAATGCAATCAAATTTTTTCTGCAATAACGATCCGCCCATACACCTGCAAAAGGGGAAAGAATAAAACTAGGAAGAAAACCTGCAATAATTGATACCATCATCATGGTACCTGATTTGGTCTCCAGTGTAATATACCAGGTAATAGCATATTGAACCAGCGAGGAACCAAAAAGTGATAAGGTCTGGCTAAATAAAAATATAATAATGTTCTTTTTCCATATCTTACTCATAAAAGCTCCATTCTTTTAATTATCTTAATATAATATTTTGATCAAATTAATATTAAGGTAGATGATTTATTATTCTACCCTATAGAAAGTATATACAAAAAAGGGAATAGATGCAATAAATTATATGGAACAATAAATCACAGGGTATCTATATTACCCATTAAGTGAATTATGCTAAAAAGAAAGACAACAACCTTACTTTATTCAGGCAGTTGTCTTTCTTTTAATTTAGGTCTTGTATTTGTATTTATATTTGGCTTTATATTTGGGCTTTATATTTGGGCTTTATATTAGGCCTTTATAATAAATTTTTACCAAAAAACTGAGGTAAATATTCTTTTTCAGCCTCAAGATAATCATTTAATATATCTTTCGCTATTTTAGGATCATCTACCATAGGGTCTAGGGCTAGTGCCTGCAGTGCAATATCCCTATCTCCTTTCACAGCCGCTTCTACTACCAGCTCTGCTAGTGTTATCTGACGCCTGCACAGTTCAGCTACTGGATCTGGTAATTTACCAATAATAACTCCATTTGCACCTTGGGAATTAATAATCCCTGGTACCTCAACGATTGCATTATAAGGCAAATTTTCAATATATCCGTGATTTGGAATGTTAATTGCCGGTTCATATTCTCCCTGATTTGATACTATTCCTGCCATTATAAGCTCGGAACGCTCGGTATGTACCTTGCGAAGATGGTCAATGGATTTTGTACCCTCAGCCATTTCTTTAATATCATCCCACATTTTATTTCTGTCATTTGCTGAACTTTCCAGGGGATACATCTGAATATCGTATTTATCCCAGGTATTGGATATAAATCTTCACCGGTCTGTTTATCTTTCATAGACAGCATCCATGTAAAATGATTAATTCCTGCTGCCTGTAATTCAATTCTGTTTTTTACCTGTTCTACAATATATCCATAGTATTTCCAAGTGTAGTCGTTCCAACGGAATAAATAATCTTCCGGCACATCAAAGCCTAAATCTTTCCCAAG
>JAQSYR010000207.1 GCA_029256035.1 Anaerocolumna sp.
ATTGCAAAAGAACTTTCCAGAGTGAAAGAGAAATATGGTGCCCATTCCCGTTATATTACTTACTCTACCGGAGTAAGTGCAGTTATGCGTGGGGATCATATGATGAAGAGACTATTAACCTTAGATGGAGGGTATCTTGGGTATCATAATAATTACAGCAATGCCTGTACAAAAACAGCAACCCGCTATACTTACGGAACAACTTTTAGTGGAAATAGCCCAGAGGACTATATTCATTCAAAACTAATTATACTTTGGGGGCATAATCCATTTGAAACCATTTTCGGAACGGAAACAAGGCAATACTTATTGAAAGCAAAACAGGCAGGATGTAAGTTTGTAGTAATTGATCCCAGGTATAATGACACTGCCCTTGCATTAAAGGCTGACTGGATTGCACCAAGGCCTACAACAGATGCAGCCCTTGCTCATAGTATGGCTTATGTTATCATAACAAATAATCTACAGGACCAGGAATTCTTGAATCAGTTTTGTGTGGGGTTTGATAAGGAACACATGCCAAAAGGGTACGAAAATCAAGAAAATTATCTTGATTATGTTCTTGGTAACAGCGATGGAATTCCAAAGACGCCAGAATGGGGTGAGAAGATTACCGGTATTGAGGCTAAAGTAATAACTAAGCTGGCCATTGACTATGCTACAACAAAGCCTGCGGCAATTATTGCAGGTTATGGAGCCCAGCGTCATGGGAACGGGGAGCAGACGACTAGAAGTCAGATTCTATTAACCTGCCTTACGGGTAACATTGGGATACCTGGCGGATCAGCGGCAGGAATCGGTGAAGTAAAAGGCCATACAGTGCCTTCCTTCCCTATCCCTGTTAATCCGGGGAGTATCTCTATTCCCTGCTTTTTATGGACAAAGGCAGCAGAAGAGGGAATCCATATGACTGCTGAAAGGGATGGAGTACGAGGAAAAGAGAAGCTGGACAGTAATATTAAATTAATCATAAGTATTGCTGGAAATACATTAGTAAATCAACATGGTGACATTAACCAGACAATTAAACTGCTTCAGGATGAGAGTAAAGTGGAGTTTATCCTATGCTCCGATATTTTTATGACATCCAGTGCAAAATTTGCAGATATTTTATTGCCAGGAGTCTCTATGTTTGAAGTGGATAATATATCAGAGCCTTGGATGATTGGTGATTATTTATTATATAGTAGAAAAATCATTGAGCCATTGTATGAAAGCAGACCAGATTATGAGTGGATTAGTGAGGTTGCAGATAAACTTGGAGTGAAAGACGGGTTTACCTGTGGCTATGAAAATTATGATCAATTCTTAGAAGGAATCTATGAGGACTTACGAAAGACGGAACAGGAATTACCTACTTACCAGCAGTTTCGTGAAAATGGAGGATACCGCTATGACAGCAGGACACCCTTTATTGCATTTATAGAGCAGAGAAGGAACCTTACGGAGAATCCATTTCCTACAAAGTCAGGTAAAATTGAAGTGTTCTCTCCTGATTTATATAACATAGACAATCCACAGGAGATTCCGGCCATACCTAAGTATGTAAGCTGCCAAGATGGCTTTGGAGACAAAAATATAGAATCCTATCCATTACAGCTTATCGGCTGGCATATAAAAAACCGTTGCCATTCGGTTCATGACAATAATCTATGGCTAAAGAAATTTGCCAAACCACAGGCATGGATTCATCCGGAAGATGCTTTGGAAAGAGGGATTAATGAATCGGAAGTTGTTGAAGTATGGAATCAGAGAGGAAAGATGGAGATAGAAGCATTTCTTACAGATAAAATAGCAAAGGGTGTTGTAGCAATCCCTCAAGGAGGCTGGTTTTTAGCTGATAAAAAAGGGAGAGATGTAGGTAAAAGTATTAATGTACTCACAAGTCAGAATCCATCTCCTCTTGCTAAGGGCAATTCTCAGCATTCCGTGTTGGTAGAGGTCAGGAAGATATAAACCAAGGCTGTTACAATACATGTAAACTGGAAATATGGCTTTCCATAAAGCGCTGTTTGGAGGACACATTTGATTATATTTGCTTAAGACCAACATTTATGTTAGATTTGAGCAGGCATGATTAATAGTGTCCTTTCACTTGTGTGTGGAAAGTCATATTTACCTAGCTACATTTAAAATAATACTTTTTGCTGAGAAATCTATTAAAATTCCTTCTTTTGAAAAAGGGAAACGGATATTCTAAATGAAATTAAGAGCGCTAAGAGCCCTGTAAGAAAAGCAGCGAAAATAAGCAAGGGTATGTTCTTTTCTAAAGTTGTAAGTAGTTCAACAACATGATTCATAAGCCCCATGTTATAGAGTGCCATAATTAGTAGAGCAGGGATAAATATTATGAAAAAGATGGCATAGCGTGCCTTTTCTGCACCAAGTTTAATTGTAAATGGAATCTGAATGCTGTTAAAAAACAGAGAGGAACTTAGGAATCCAATTACAAGGTAGAAAAGATCTTGGTTTGGAACCTGTTTTTTGATTACTGCTTCTAACAGACTTGTTAAGATTGTAATTATGGTACCTAATAAAGTTAACAGTAAAGCCAGCATATATTTTGCCTGTACAACTTCTTTTCTTGCAGTTGGCAAAGTAATGCAATACATTTCCCATTGGGCTGCCTCATCTGATTGAAAGGTGGTTAAAATAAACATTGTGAAAAATATTATTATAAAAGGAATAACAAAACCAAAATTGTTGGACATAACCCCAAATATAATAATGTATAGTACAATTATACCAAATGCCTGATATAAGTATTTTTTATTAACCAAAATATCTTTTAATATTAATCCTGTCATATTACATACCTTCCTTTCCATAATAGAGCATAATATCTTCTAAGGTTACTTTGTCCACTGCCATTCGGTTATATTTCTTTACTGACTGGTTCCTGTTATATCTGTAAGAATTATCTTTCCGTCATGAATAAAGGTAATATAATCTGCAATATGTTCTAAGTCACTGGTTATATGGGATGACATTAAGATGGAGTGTTCCTCATCCTGTATAAAGTCATAAAAAACATCAAGTATCTCATTTCGAATGACCGGATCAAGACCACTGGTTGCTTCATCTAATAATAATAACTTTGGATGATGGGAAAGTGCAGCGGCAATGGATAATTTCATCTTCATGCCTCTGGAATATTCTTTAATGGATTTCTTAAGAGGTAACTTAAATTTATTCAAATAACTCTTAAAAAGGGCATCATCCCAGTTAGTATAAATCTTTGATAAAAATAAGCCCGTTTCTGTAGCGTTTAAATTATCGTGAAAGTGACACTCATCAAAAACAACGCCGATAAGTTCTTTTTTCGCTCTGCTTTGTAATTTGTAATCTTCGCCCAGTATCTGAATTTCTCCATGATCCGGATGTATGAGATTTAAAATAGCTTTTATAGTAGTACTTTTACCGGCTCCATTTTCCCCGATAAAGCCCATAATACTTCCCTGCTTCACTTCAAAACTTACGTGATCTAAACAAAATCCATTGTATTGTTTGGTCAGATCCGTAACTTGTAAACAATATTCCATAATGTTCCTCCCTATTTAATTCTTTTTCTAGTTCTATTGGAGTTCTAATTCTCCTGGTATTCTAATTCTCTTGGTATTTTATTTTCTACGAGTTTTATTTTTCTTCGTATAATAATGTTAAAAATTCTTTCATTTGAGATAGGCTATAATCACAGAGTTTTGCTGCTTTTACAGCAAGGGACAGGTTTTCTTCTACTTCTTTGAAATGCTCTTCCTTAATAAACTCTAGATTGTTGCTGCCTACATAACTTCCTTTCCCGGTAACTGTTTCTATAAATCCGTCACGCTCTAATTCCTCATAGGCTCTTTTGGTAGTAATTACACTAATTCTAAGATCTTTAGCCAAAGCCCGCATGGAGGGAAGGGGATCCCCCTCTTTTAGAGTGCCATTTAGAATCAGGTTTTTAATCTGGGTATAAATTTGTTCATAAATCGGACTATCATTGGAATTACTTATTATTATATCCAAGTATGCGCACTCCTTCTGATGGAATTTCAACCAATACATTTATTATTATAAATGTATTGGTTATAATATTGTATATATACTGTATATACAATATAACATATTTTTTATATTTGTCAACGTATAATTCATATTATTTTTTAAAGTTAATCATAATCATTTGGTTAATAGAATTGGTTTCAAGCAATAAAACTGCTACTATATGGTTTGTAATATAATTCCATACATGATATTTTCTCATTTTAGTATTGACTTTTATTAAATCTTAAGCTAAGATTAACAAGACATTACAGCTGACAAGACAGCTGATTAAGGGAGGAAACCACTATGAAACAACAAAGTAAAGTTTTGATTATGACAATTTCTGCATTGCTATGTGCAATCGGAATTATAATTCCTATGTTTGCACCAAAGATTATTATAGAACCAGCTTCCTTTACACTGGCTAGCCACGTACCCGTATTTATTGCAATGTTTATATCACCTGTAGTAGCAGCATCGGTAGCTGTCATTACTGGTTTTGGGTTTATGTTTGCAGGATTTCCACCAGTTGTAGTATTACGTGCATTAACCCATGTGATTTTTGCAGTAGTGGGTGCTTATATTCTTAAGAAGAATCACAAAATATTTTCTTCCCCAAAAAGCTCTGTTCCATTTGGAGTTTTGATTTCTATGGTTCATGCTTTATGTGAAGTGATCGTTGTAACTACCTTCTACTGGGGTAACAATATGTCGGAAGCTTATTATAAAAATGGATACTTTATGTCCGTAATTATACTAGTTGGAATCGGAACTTTTGTTCATAGCATGGTAGACCTTACCATTGCCACCTTGGTCTGGAAACCAATCCAGAATATTATCTCAATTCCTGCAAGTGTTAGAATCGCTAGAAAATAAATGAAAAAAATCCTCACGGCACAAATCAAA
>JAQSYR010000208.1 GCA_029256035.1 Anaerocolumna sp.
CCTGACGCCGATCGACTTGGGGTACAGGTTCGTAATGGCAACGGTGAATTTGAACTATTAACAGGAAACATGTCTGGTGCATTAGTGGCAGAATATGTTTTCTCAGAGAGAGAGAAGCAAGGGACACTTCCATCCAATGGAGCACTAATTAAAACCATTGTAACTGGCAACATTACTGATCAGATTGCAAAATACTATGGTGCAACGCTAATTGAAGTTTTAACCGGTTTCAAATATATTGGGGAACAGATTAAATTATTTGAGGCAACTGGTTCTCATGAATATGTATTTGGCTTTGAAGAAAGCTATGGCTGCCTGGTTGGTACCCATGCAAGAGACAAAGATGCTATTGTTGCAGTAATGATGCTATGTGAAGCAGCTGCCTATTACAAAACCCAGGGTATTACCTTGTATGAAAAAATGCAGCAAATCTTTGAAAAGTATGGATATTTTAAAGAGGATTTAGTCTCTGTTACTTTAAAAGGGATCGAAGGTATGGATAAAATTAAGAGTATTATGGACAGCTTTCGAAAGAATCCACCAAAAGCTGCAGGTGGCTATCAGGTAGTAAAAGTAAGAGATTATCTGTTAGATACAATTACAGAGATAGAGACTGGAACCATTTCACCTACCGGTCTGCCAAAATCCGATGTATTATATTTTGAATTAAACGATGATGCGTGGTGTGCAATCAGGCCCTCTGGAACAGAACCTAAAATAAAATTTTATTATGGCGTGAAAGGCCAGTCACTTGCCGATGCAGAGGAAAAGTTGAAAAATCTGGTACAGGATAAGGTTTGGCAGGTAGGATAAATAAAAAGTTTAATGACTTTAAGGGGAGAAGAAATGAAAACAGTGGGATTAATCGGCGGCATGAGCTGGGAAAGTACAGTAACTTATTATGAAATAATAAATCAGGTAATAAAGGAACAACTAGGTGGGCTACACTCTGCAAAATGCATCTTATATAGTGTAGATTTTCAGGAAATAGAAGAATGCCAGGCAAGTGGGGACTGGGATAAAAGTGCCGCTATTCTATCAGAGGCAGCCCAGTCACTAGAAAGTGCAGGTGCAGATTTTATTATTATATGTACCAATACCATGCACAAAGTTGTTGATGGTATTAAGGCCAGAATCCATATACCAGTTTTACATATAGCAGAAGCAACCGCAGAAGAGCTGCTAAAAAAGAACATACACAAAGTTGCTCTCCTTGGAACTATTTACACCATGGAACAGGATTTCTACAAAGCAAAGCTGATTGAAAAAGGCCTGGAGGTTATAATTCCTGAGGAAAAGCATAGAAAGTTTATTAATACCGTAATTTATCAGGAATTGTGTATGGGAATTACAGAACATTCCTCAAAGGAAGCTTTTTTAGAGATAATGGATGGTTTAGGGAAACAAGGTGCCCAAGGGATAATTTTAGGCTGCACTGAAATTGGCTTGCTTGTAAACCAGCAAGATACAAAGATACCTTTATTTGACACAACAAAAATCCATGCAACATCAGCGGCGCTGAAAGCTATTGAATGACTAATTTCTTGATTATTAAATAATATAATCCCTGATACTAACTTAGCTATGTATCAGGGATTATTTTTTGGAAATTAGACAAACTATGCTGTCCTAATGACTTTCAGATATTAAACTAATTTATTACCACAGTTGGGACAAAAATTAGCCTCCCCTGTTTTCTGGCCGCAGTTAGGGCAAAAGTTAGGTTTATTGGTACTGCCTGCATTGGAATTGCCAGAGGAAGTTGGATTAGGCTGCCCATCCTCCGCATTTATATTTTTCATCATCTGATTGGCCATCTGCATTCCCATCATCATGCCTGCCATATCTGCAGCTGCACCACCACCTTGTACTTTCCCTGAGGAGATGCCTTCTGTCATGGCAGCCTGCTGAAATCTTCCCATATCACCAATCATAGTGTGAGAAGCTGTTTTATTTATCATATTTTGAATTTCTTCCGGATAAGTAAAACTCATTATTGTAAATCCGGTAATGGTTATTCCAGTATCAAATATCTGCATATCCAGATCGGTTTTTAGTCCATTTCCAATGTCAAAAGAGTTAGACTGGAGGTTAAACATATCCTTCCCTTCTTTTACAATCCATTTCATAAATAACTGATCCAAAACTGCTGTAATACGTAGCTTTACATCATCAACCAGATAACTGTCTTTTATGCCCGCAATTTTATCAATCAGTTTGACATAATCATTTACTTTAAAGTTGAAAGTTCCATTGGCGCGGATTGGCATTCCACCTGGTAATTGGGGAGTTGGTATATTAATAGCACTTTTGGTTCCCCATTTTACAGTAAATTCCTTGGTATTAATAAATAATACTTCTGCACGCATACCACTGTTAAATCCGAATTTAAAACCTTTTAAGGTTGATAAGAAAGGAATGATATCAGATTCAATATCATAGTCTCCTTCGTCTTTAAAAATGCCTTCTATTTTACCGTTAAATAAAAACACGGCATCCTGTCCGGGACGGATAATTAATTTACTTCCCCTCTTGATTTCATTATTATGCCATTTATAGAAGATCATATCTTCCCGAAATTCTTCCCACTCTACTACATTTGAAAATTGACCTGAAAATAATCCCATGATTTCTATCCTTTCTTTTTGGTTACTTTTCTATCATAAATATCTGATCTAGCAGAAACTACGGTTCAATCAATAACTTCAATGGTGGAAATAACTTTTTTATCAGAAACTTCTGCCACCGCCACTGTGAGAATGTCCACCGGCGGATATACCACCTCCACCGCTGCTTCGCCCAATTCCTCCGCCTCTGTTGTTATTGGTAGGTTTTCTAACTCTTGTGGTTACAGTTCTGATATAATCATCTCTACTTCCCACAATTCTGGAATTCTT
>JAQSYR010000007.1 GCA_029256035.1 Anaerocolumna sp.
CATATTACAGTCGCTAGAGATCTTAGCCTTCTCACCATCTCTTAATAATGTCTGATAGCATAAAGTTGCAAGTGCAAGAGCTGCATTTGTTGTTTTAGCCTCTCCGCAAAGGCCTTCTCTATATCCACATGGCAGTCCCGCATTCACATTAGAGTAAGATCTAGAGGTTGCTCGTGCTTCAAAATAAGTGGAAAGAGCATCACCCATTCCAGATACTAAAAACCTAGTAGGTGCCTTGGAAATTACTGTTGTATCAATCAATACAACACTTGGGCTCTGTTTAAAATAAGCATAATCATCAAATATACCATCAGGTGTATAAAGTACCGCAGAATGACTGGTAGGTGCATCTGTTGCTGCTATGGTTGGACAGATAATTAAGTTATCACCCATTGCTACACATTTTGCAGTATCAATGGCTTTACCTCCGCCTAATCCTATGGTACAAGCACAGCCATTATCTGCAGCAACCTGCTGTAATCGTTTTACTTCTTCCCTGGAACACTCTCCACAAAATCCACTTTCAACAAAGTTTATCTGAAACTTTTCTGCTGTTTTATCTAACTTTTCCTTTACTCTGGCTACATCATCTGGATGTGCTATTAAAAGAGCTGAATTACCATATCCTTTTACAAAGTAACCTAAATTTAACGACACTTTTCATTCATAATTATAGTAAATTACTTAGGACATGACATTAAATTTTGTAGTACATCTATAATAAAAACCAATAGTAAATTAAATCATTTATCTATGTTAAATAAAAAACTAAGTTTACGAAAGCTAAATATTTTGGGCTTTTGTTGCATTGACATCTCCTTTCACTACTTATATAATTGTTATATCTAGCACTATAATGCAACGTTTTCCCATTGCTTATTTTTTCTATAGCCAGCAATTCAAAGGAGGAACCTTATGGGAACATCACATATAGAAATGGATCAAATAGTAAACCCTACAAAATTTCAAAAGATACAGGATGATATAGCACTAGCATCAGAACTTGCTATTATTACCGTAGATTATTTAGGTAAACCCATTACAAAGCATAGTAATTGTAGTGAATTCTGCAAAAAGGTACGAGCATCCAAATACAGATCCTATTGCGAAAAATGTGATTCTTACGGTGGTCTCGAAGCTGCAAGAATACACAAACCGTTTATTTATATATGTCATGTTGGTATTGTAGATTTTGCAATTCCAATTATTTTTAATGACTTATACCTAGGTGCTTTTATGGCTGGACAGGTATTATTATCTGAACAAGATAACCATAATATACCCGAACGAATATTACTTAACATAAAAAATCCAATTATTCCACAAGAGGATCCAGAATTATTTAAAAGTTATTCTAAGCTTACTGTTATGAGTTACGAGAAGATAATCGCGCTGGCAAACATGTTATCACATATCGGTAACTACTGTGTTAAAGAAGCCCAGTTAAAAGAATTAATAGCATCCGTACCAAAACAACTTAAAGCAGAGCAAAACGACAAAGTACAATTTATAGATGATAACAGGCAAACTAAAATCAGAACAATTTCGAAGCTAAAAAACGAGTCTCATTTAATTATTCAGCCGGCTCTATCCTATATAATAAAATATCCTCAAGAAAAAATTACTCTGGAAAAAATGGCTGCTCTTTGTAACATATCCACTAGTTACTTCAGTAAGTTATTTGCCAAGGAGAATTTAGGGAATTTGTCAGATTATGTGAATCAGATTAAAATGGAACATGCAAAAGAACTAATAACAGAAACCGACTGGCCTATAAGAACAATAGCAGAAAATCTGGGCTATGACGATAGCGGATACTTTATTAAAGTATTTCGAAAGAATACAGGTATCACTCCTTTAGAGTTTCGTAAAAAGAATAATGTTTAGTATAGAAGCCAATTCGAGACCTTCCACACGTAAAACAAAACATTCGGAGTAGTTATTTTATCTGACTTTATCAGCCTTTATTCTTCCCATGGATGAAGGCTTTTATTGTCGGGTATGCAATGTAAGAAAAGAGCAATACCAGAAAATCATCTGCCATTGCTCTTTTCAATATCATAATTATTAACTTTAGATGATGAAACATACACGAGAGTGTTTCACAAATGCATCTAAAATGTATCAGAATTGAATCAATTTATTATCTCCAATATATTCAGATATCACATATTGTCCAACTATATTACTATATATAATTCCTGTTTTCTCCAAATATTCAATATAAAGGCTTATGTCTCCTTCTGTAAATCTATTCGCTTTATCATCTGACCATTTTTTAAACCTATCAATTAAATTACTTTTTGTACTATTAGCATTCACTTGTATAAGATATAAGACAGTAGCTATTCCTTCTAGTGCTTTATCAGTCTTAATATTATTCACATATTTAGTTGCCATCTCTATAGCTGGATTTATTTTATCAAGTATTTTCGTGGTTTTATCGCTACAAAGAACTTTATATGCCATATCATATGTTTCTTCTGTGGTTTTTAAATTATAATAGTTCTGATATTCTTTAATATTACGTGCAACTAATTCAATTGAGTGAGCATATGGGCCAAATTTATATTTATCAAATCTGAAGTACTCTTCACCCATAAATAAATTGGTAAAGAAAGCTGTTTTCTGTAGCCTTATAGAGCTAAAACTATTAGATTTAATTTTTATCTGCATCAACACCAAACTAGATGTATTTAATTGCGGTACACTCTTTGATATCTGCTTATATTCAACAGAAGGCTCATAAATAATAAAATTATAGTCTTTCAAACATTTAAGTTTTTCATAAATTAGCGTTTTAACCTCTTCCCAAGCTAATCCGCCATTTCCACAGCCCAAGGGTGGCATAGCAATAGTATGCACATTTAATTTTGGTAATAAATTTATTAATTCTTCTAGCCCCTTAATTATATAATCTATTTTGGACTTTTCTCGCCATTTATCTTTTGTAGGGAAATTTATTATAGTCTTACCAGCTTCTACATAATAATGTAATGAACCTATTGATAACGTACCATTTTTACAAGCCTTCACATAATCCACATTATTTTCTGGAAAACGGAGTTTGAACTGGTATGCAACTCCTTTCCCCATAAATCCTTCACAGTTAACAGTATTTATTAGGCAATCCGCTTCCGATTTAAACATATCACCTGTTGTAAAAGTTATCATATCAGTATTCCTCCTTTCAAATTAAATTCATCAAATAAATTATATAAATAGCCACGGTGTAACATCAATATGTACACTAGTATTTCCTTTTAACTTTTCTTTTACAATTTTGTATACCCTATCATCTTTTACCTCAATGCAATGGAATACATTAATCGGAATATGTTTGTCACAGAGACACTCTGCCATACATATTTGTTTACATTCCTCATCATGATAATCTCTTTGTTCCATTGTATCCCAATCAATAATATCTAGCCCCTCTTTATAACTATACATCATAAATGGTTTCATTGAAAGAGGATGTTTTGGTATAATTTTAAAATTATTGTATTCCGCGTCGTCTCTATGAATGCATAAATATATAAAATCATCTTCAACATATTTTTTTCTTACAACACCATCAAAAGGTGTATTACCAAAAAAGTGAAAAGGAATATATTTTTCCAAATCATGCTCTTGCCTGAATTTAATAATTTGTGGATCTGCTACATTTTCAAATTCCAAGCCTGCTTTATTCATATCTTCTCTTGATAATAAACCATATTGTACTATTGTATCCAAATTATTTAATTTAGTTAAATGATAAAGCAATCTTCCTTTTTCAATTTTCCCCATTTTATTCCTCCTGATGTCTATTAATATACAATTATATACTCTATTGTCAATTTTATCAATAATTCAATATAATTCCATATTCAAATCCAGTTCTAGTTAGTCACCTATCTTTTATCTGCTTCCATCTCTATTCCCCTAAAGTTGAGTCTATTCTTGAGTCAACGCTTGACAACCTCCATTTTCATGCTATACTAATAAGGTCGCAAAGCCTTACAAATCAAGGCTTGCATTAATCAAATAACGTCAGTTCGTAACCTTCCTGACGTAAAACAAAACTTACGCAAGTTTAGGTTCTTTTTGTTAGAATATATTTTCAATTTTTTTCATTTCTTCTTGTTTTGTATCAGGTAATACATGGCTATATAAATCCATTGTCATACTAAGAGTAGAATGTCCTAAAATAGTTTTTAATACTTGTGGTGGCATTCCATTCTCAATACATCTCGTTGCAAATGTATGGCGAAAACAATGACATGTGATTTTATCAAATTCTATCCTATCACCCTTAATTAATTTAACTACTTTATCTATTTCTAATGTTACTCTATCCCTACTTATCGGTTTACCCTCTAGAGAAAATACGTATCTATCATCTTTCATTTGTACTATGTTAAAATTTTTATATTTCTTATACATTTGATTTAATAACTGATGTGACTTATCCATTATCGGTATCTCTCGTTTTGATGTTCTCGTTTTAGGCGTATCCAAGAAGTAACCCTTTTCCTTAGTATTAATCAATGTATGATTGACATGAATAACCTTCTTTTTTAAATCTATATCTCGCCATTGAAGTCCCCGCAGTTCACCATTTCGCATTCCAGTCATCAATGCCAATGTAAAGAAATCATATAGATAGCTTTGCTCTGCATACTGCAAGAATATCTTTTGTTCTCCAAGTGTAAATACTTTTCTCTCCTTTCTTGGCTTCCCCTTAGTTATTGTCGCTAATAACACCGGATTCTCTTTTATTATTTTATTCTTCACCGCCTGTTTAAAACAACCATTCAACATGGCAGATACTAATTTAATACTACCAGTAGCAAACTTTTTCTTTTCTGCTAAATCATTGTATATCTTCTGAATATGTTCTGCCCGTATATCTGCAATTCTTTTATTACCTAATTCATTTTGGACATAATAAGTATAATTATTCTGATAAATAGTGTATGTACCTATTTTAACTGTATTTTTCTTATATTGCTGCATCCAAGTATCAAACCATGAATTTAACGTTATTTTATCATTTTTTGCATGCGTTCCATGTTGAACTTCGTAACGTGTATCATCAATTTTCTTTTGTACTTCTTTGATTGTTTTACCGTAAAGGGTAAACAGTTCTCCATGATATTGAAATCGTCCCATATAGCACTGTTTATCTTCTCTCCATGACATCCCTTTGGGTAATTTTTTGCCATTCTTTCCTATCGCCATAGTAATGACTCCTTTCTTGTTATATAGCAAAAGGAATACAGGCACATGTTATTGTCTGCATGTCCGGGTATCCCTTATAACCATAAGTCAAATGCTTCTTGTGAGGCTGTCCCAACTTTTCCTTATGAATTTTTACATACACTCAAGGTAGCCACCTTCTTTCTTATTACAATCAACAATATTATCCAGATATTGTTGTACGCCATCAACACTCCATAAAACCCTTTTGCCTATCTGAATCTTTGCATTTGCCAACCTTCCTATTTGCACAGCAGTAGCTCTTCCACAACATAACATCTTCTGTAAAGTTGGTGTATCTACTGTTAAATAGTGAAGTGATTCTTTTTCTGGAATTATCTCGTCAACATATTCCCTAATACTTTTCGCTTTGCGATTTACAACTGTAAATATGGGTGATGGTTTTCGTGTTCTTAAATATGGTATTTCATGTGGTGTATTCATACAAACACCTCCTTATTCGATATGGCTGTTATACAGTCCTGTTAAATACTCATTTGCCCAATCTGGAACGCCAGAATATGTTTTTAGTATCTTAATGCTTTTGCTGTTTATAAATTTGTACTTCCCATTAATTAAGTACACTTTGTTTTTTATTTGAAGACCATTTGCTTTTTCATTACCAGTACGTTGATACTTTCCATTTATTCTTTCTATAAGCTCCCAACGTATCGTAATAAACCTACATAATGATATCTGGTTTGACTTAATAACCATTCTTTTTTGAGCTTTCTTTTTCAATTTATTATTTCTGATTTTTAATCCCTTGTTCATTCTTTTCCTTCTTTCTATCTTATTCTTTATATTGATAAAACCGTGAATTTATTATAAAATATATATGTCAGTAATATTGGGTAATAGGCTGTTTTCTTCATGTTTGGTGGACTTCTCCCCATATTAATTACCTTTGGAAGTAATGCATTGTTGGGTGTTTCATTTCCACTAATCATGAATACAGCATGCCCGGGGTTCTGTATTATCATGTCAGTGCCTTTTAACCTTACTGTATTGTTCATGGGCTGAAATAAGCTTTACTTCATCCAAGACTGTTTTAGGTAGTCTGTCTCGCTTAATCTTCTTTATTGCTTCTCTACGAATCCATTCATCCAACATCTTGGTCTTTCTGCTTATGTCTGCGAATTTATAATATTCAATCCATCCAGTAATGATTTGACTTATCTTTAAATTCGCCTCAGCATAATCTTTATTATTAAGTTCATTAGATATTTCCTCCTTAAGCTTTTCTATTCTACTATTAGATACCGATAATGAATTGATATCACTTCTATTATAGAATTTAAAACCCAGGGTATGAAATTCTGCAATATATTTAATACTCGACTTTTCTCTATTAACCTTTAATCTCAGCTCTTTCTCTATGTATCTTGTTATGCTCTTAAAGACTCTTTCTGCTGATTTCTTTGACTTAACATAGATACTAAAATCATCAGCATATCTAATAAATTTATGTTTTCTTTCCATAAGAACGTGGTCGAGTTCATTTAGCATGATGTTTGATAATAATGGAGATAGATTACTTCCCTGAGGCGAACCTTTTCTGCATCTAATTCTTTTTCCTTTGTCCAAGTAAAAGACTTGAAGATATTTTCTTATTAATCTTAAGATTTTCTCATCATTAATTTTAACTTTAACTAGGTTAAGAACTATTTCATGATTCATTTCATTAAAGAAATTCTCTAGGTCTAAATCTACAACCCATGTATGTCCTTGATTAGCATATTCTATTGCTTTTTGTGCCGCTTGAATTGCATTCCTATCCTTTCTGAAACCAAAGCTATTATCTAGCATTTCTACTTCAAAAATAGGATATAGCGTATTACTAATGCATCTTTGAATTGCTCTATCTAATACTGTCCCAATACCCAATATTCTAACTTTTCCATTACCTTTTGGTATTCGACATAGTAACACCTCTTGTGGATTGTACGCCTCAATATTGAGTCCTTTAAAGATATCATCATACTTCCTATCTATATATTCGACAATTTCATTTGCATACATCCCGTCTATACCTTTGCAGCCCTTATTTGATGCTACCTGTTTAGCCGCAGTCATTAGATTTTCTTTAGAGAACATTTGATTAAACGTAATAGATTCCATGATTACAGTAAGAGAATATTATTTAAATGATTTATCACTAAGCTTGGTCAGCCATCATTATGATTTCACATATAAATAACACTCTTATCCTCCTTTCTTGATTATTCTTTGCCAATAGTTATAATTCCTAGCACAGCTATCCTTCGAACTTATATCAAAGACTGTTATATCTCTATCAGCGGTGTTTAATGAATATCACTGCTGTAATACCATTAACAATTTGGTACATTTTTCTTATTAATCATTTTTCTAAACCTAACCTTATTACCCCAACAATTTTCTCTCTGATTCGTATTTACCATTTAAATACTCATCAATAATAACTTTGTCATATAGGCATCTTCTTCCGATTCTTACAACTGCATTAATACTCTCACAGAATTCCATGGTTTTATTTCTACCCAAGCTTAAATATAAACAAGCCTCTGAGATTTCCATCAATCGTCTTATAGATACGTTTTCATTCTTCATATCCACTCTTCCTTTCTCATTCAAACTTTGATATACTATTTTTATTTATAGTTTACTGGAGTTTGTCCGGTTACTTGATAAATCCTATTTTAGCTAAATCACTAAGCAAAGTCATAGGATAAATAAGCGGCATATTTAGTTCCTTATTTATCCCCTGGGAGGCCACATGAATTATTCAGATAAAGAACATGGAATAAAATTATATGTTGAAGATGGCAAGTATCTCATCTTTACTATGGAACCATGGAGGCATACTCCATATGTAGAAAATGAAATTAAGGAACCCATTTATATAGGTTCCTTCTTAATGAAAATTTCTAATATATCATATGATTTACTTGCTATATATAACAACGAATTTACTTTTGCTTTACAAGACCTATATCATTGTAATGCTCCAGAAATGGAATATAAGGATAGTGATTCTCTAGAAATCAAGAAAGTAAAGCAGCTCTACAAGAAAATGGATGATGATATTCCCACTAATATTAATGACGAAATTGATGATTTACTAGAAAACTATAAGTCCAACATACGCTCCAATTTATTTTTATCAAAGTTTCATATATCAGAATTTGAACAGGAACTTTTCGCAGAATTACTTGTATATGAAATATATACAAAATTAGCATTACCTACGTTTAATCCAACAGACATAACAACCTTCCTGCCAGACTTCCTAATAAATCCAAAATCACTGCGAAGCAGCTGTATAAACATATTAAATTATAAATTAGATAAGCCGTTCCCAAACGCAATCCAATTAATTGAAAATAGTTGTCCTCAAGTATCCTTTAATATACTTGAGGACAACATATTCTCCACATATCACATACATACCTTGAGCGAATTATTTGCTTTGGATTCTTTTTTATATATCAATTCAGATTTAACTATATGCTTATGCTACAACTGCGGTAAGTATTTTTTTAAGCAAAAACGTAGTACAGAAACTCTTTGTAATTATATATATAGAAATAATATGACCTGTAATGAATTAGGAAAAGCAAAATCCCTTAAAAAGGATGCTTTCACAAAAGCGGTTTCAATTGCACGAAAAAATGAAAATGATTACTTTAATCACCACATACAAGAAGTACCTTCATCAGATTATTATAATGGCAATAGCAGTTACGATAGATGGAGCAATGACTTGTCCCAAATAGCAACTAACTGTCGTATCAATGAAGATATTGATGCTCTAAATACGTGGATAAGTGATACAAGTTTCAGAAAAATTGGATTAACTTACCCTCAGAAAGAAATGAATAGCTAATCTTACTATCCTTCTTATATTAGATTAATATTGCATTTTCTAACGTCTTTTGATTGGAAAGCATTCCTGCATATATCAAATCACTCATAGAATATGACTTCCTTTTACCAAAGTATTCCTCAATTAGATATTCCATATCCTCTTGTAATAATATTCCTTTCTTTTTAAGCTGCTGCTTATATCTTAAAACCGCTTCATTATAAATGCATTCCACTAGTGGCTGACTGTTTAATATCATCTTTGACATTACTTCATCTGGAATAGCATACGACAATGTTTTATTGTCCTTCTTATCTTGATATACATCACTTAATGATATCTGCAATAAACCAACAACCTTTTTTAATAAACTACTTGATACTGGATAACCATTCTCTAATCTGCTGATGCTCTGATGACTTACATTAATTTGACTTGCAACAAATCGTTGTGACCATCCGTGAGATATTCTTGCGTCTCTTACATTTATTCCAATAACATCAAACATAACAATTACCTCCTGTATTTATTCTAATATAAATATACTGTCTCCCTGTAACATAATGTAACATAAGTGGCTAATTATTCTAATTTCTTAAAAGCATGCTACACTTTTAATCTAATACTTACTGATACGAATCTATAAAATCTGTATCATTTTGTTACAACATCAAGCCGATACAACGCCTACAGTCCAATAAAAGCAGGTACTACTCCAGCCTAGAGTGTATCTGTAATACCTATACACATGTCTATTTTTATTTTAAAATAATCCTTTTTCTTTTAATGAACAAAAAGTTTCTCCACCAATAATAACGTGGTCAAGTAGATTAATACCTATTAAATCTCCTGCTTCCTTTATTCTTTTTGTAATTCTTATATCCTCTATACTAGGTTCAGAAGAAAAGCTAGGATGATTATGTGTAATAATTACTGAGGTTGCCCCTGATAAGATTGCTCTGATAAAGATTTCTCTTGGTGATACTAGCGAAGCATTTACAGTTCCATGACTTATTTCAAAGAATCCTAAAGGTCTGCATTTCGTATTTAATGCAATCATAAATAAAAATTCTTCTGCCCGCTTGTGCATCCCGAATACGCTTGTCATAATCTTATGCACTTTATCTGGTGAGGACAAATCACCTTCCAAGTCATAGGCAACCACCTTTTCTTTTATCAGTTTGTTATGCATTGTTTTTTCATCTAGTACTGTAATATATAAATATGATTTCATTTGTATTTCCTCTTTCTATGAATTAAAGATATTAATTAAATCTTAAAATTACTGTTATTAATAAGGGAGTAGCAATTCGCTACCCCCTATTACAACCTATCACCTTATGTTTTTAAGTTTTCCAATCAATATGGATGCTTGTTGAGACGTCAATTTCTTATAGTCATCAATATCAAATAGATTTATTACTATCTTTGTTATCATAGGCTCTACAATATTTTCAGATTCAAATAATGATTCTAGATATTCAATCTGCCTGCTGCTAGCCGGTCTACTCTCTGTAGTTTTTGATTCTTTATTGTTTTGTAACATATCCGGATTTTTACCATAATTAACTCTATGTTGAACTTGGTTCTGATTAGCCGTTTGCTTTACTTTACTATTCTGTACTACATCATTACTGTCAAGATTCATATCCTCAATATCCTGTGTGAATCGGCTACTTAAATTACCAACCTGCAACGCAGCATCAACAAGAGCACGTTTCTTAGCCATCTTCAAAACTACATTCTGTACTGAGAATCCATTGGATTTAGCATATTTTGATTCTCTTGAATTTGTGATACCAATCCCTTCTCCTTTTACTACGCCATCATAGTCAATCAGCCATACCTTGCATTCATAACTAAAGAAACCAGTTTGATAATCTTCAACTCGATTTACAACATCAACCCTTGCAATTAACCTTAGATAATTCAGTATCTTTTCAGCTCCTGCTTTAAGTAACGTCGGTTTTTTACAATTCGGAATAATACCGTAATCAACACCTATTATTAATACTGTATCTATAAAACGATTCATTTCATCATCAAACTGCTTAGCTCCTTCTACCGATAATGCTCTTGTCCCTACACCTGTCATTGACTTTGTAATAGGCTTAAATTCGACGATTTCAGCATCGAACATAAGATTCTTAGGAATGCTTTGTTCAAATGCATCTATCTGCTCTCTACGACCTTCTGGCACTGTATACTCTTCATCAATCTTACCTTGTAATAAGTTTTTTAATTTCAATAAATTATACATTATGCATCCTCCATTTCATTAAAAAAAGGATAGGAACATTGTTCCGACCCTACTATCTCATTAATAATCTGATATGATATTTTCTGAACCGTATCTGCTATGTCTTTTAATTCCTTACTATCTTTGAGCCAACTTTTAATATAACTCACGCTATATCGACTAGTATCCAATCCCAGTCTAAGAGAAACAACATAGGCTGTTGATTCTGCAATTAACTCACGAATATTACGATTTATGGTTTTCTCTGGATTCTTTTGAAAATCAATAGCATGGGCAAATTCATGCAAAAGAGTCTTGATTTTTTGCAGATACTCTAAATCACTTCTTACACAGATAACCTGAGTTTCCAAGTTATATGACCCTTTAGAAGCTATTTTATCTACTTCCCTTACTTCATAATAACTAGATACAACCTTTAATACCTTCTCATATATTTTCTTCTCTGATTCAATATCATCACTTGAGAGACCTTTTATTAATATAGGCAAGTGTTCCTCGCTTCCGTCTGTATCAGCAAAGTCATAAACGTAAGCAACTCGGAATCCAGTTAATACTTTTTGTATTACTTTTTCAGCTTCTGCATCATGATATTCTTTTTTATCGGTAGGTTCCTTTATGCTTACTTTTGTTTTCATACATGGTGCCAGTATCTGAATTCCTTTAGAGCCTTTCTTCACGAAACGACCCAATGTATTCCAACTTTTATATCCTTTCACATACCTTGCCTCTGGATTCTGTACCCAGATTAACATTGCATTTTGTGAGGAATAGTTGTAAAATTGAGATTGAAATGATAAATAACTAAGCCAGTCCTTATCCATGTTAATGCTACTGACCATAGCCTCAATGGATTCAAGGGCTGCTTTTATTTTGTCTTGATTCTTATTCATGGCTTTGTACCTCCATGTCATAGTTCACTTCATCCAAAATAATGTCTGCTAGCTCATCCGTAAATCTACAATCACATTTCATCCATAATTGGTATAGATATTCTAGGGTGTTATCTTTATTGTATAAGAAATTCCATTTTCCCTTTAAAAATCGCTTTTCATCCATACTACTGATTGCAGAATATATTTCTTCCTTCCATACAAATTCATACGCATGATTTAATAATTGCTCTGCACTAATTATTACTGAGAGTAGATATAACCTGTAATCCTTTAGCTCCTTATCTAGCTTTCTTAATACAATCTTTTTCATTTGTATTTCCTCCGTTTCCATATAATTTGCAAGACTCTATATAACATTCATCATAGATTTCTGCATCACACCATTCACAATATTCATAATCACATTCTCCACATATATAGCTATTTACTATCAATGGCATGCATGTATTGAGATACAAGCTGCATCTATTACATGGACTTGGCATCACAGGAGTTATGTGTATTCCCTGCAACAAACACTGTTTCATTTCATCACCTACCTTTCTAAATTGAGCAAAAAAATAAGACTTATGAGTAATCAAACCCATAAGCCTTAATCGTTCTGCGATTCCATACTATCTACCTCTTAATCTATACTAATATGATAGAATCATTATCTCTGTTATAAAGATAAACACTATCACTTAACACCTCTTCGGGTGCTACCTGCGATGAGTTAACATCCACAACCATATTTTTGATATCATCTGCATCCATTGAGCCGTTATCTGGAACCATAATAATCTCATGAATACTGCTTGGAATAATGAATAAATCTTTACCTATCTTCCTAGCAAAATCACGGATTAAGCCGTCATATAACATAACTGTTGCTCCATTGATTCCATTACTGTTTCTGGCAATATACATTGTAGGCTCACTGTTATCGCCTATCATTTCTTTATAGAATGTATCAAAATCTGTATCCGAAAGCATATCAGAACCCATATCACTACGGAATATCTCCTTTATTACTTCATTCATGCTCTGTATTTTTGCAGGTAATAGCTTTTCTGTGTTTTCCTTAGCTATCTTATATAAGGTATCAACATCAACTTTCCAATAATCAATCAAGTTATTTTTAACCGTAATGGATGCTGTTCCTTCTGCATCTGCTGAAACCATAATATTGAATATGACTGTTAAATCACAGAATGAAACAAATGGTATATCCCTTAAGAAATCATTGTTTCTTTTTCTATTTACCAGTTTGAATACGATATGGTTTTTTACCTTATTGAAATCCGTTATGTCAGTAATATTAACCTGCATATTTGGTTTCTTGCTCTGCTCATATATATGAGAAATTTCCTTTAAGATGCTATCCATTGTCCTTCCATATCTATATTCATCAAAATATTTATTTAGATAAATAGTTGGTGCAATTGATGTCCCCACTTCTAAGATGCAAAGACCGTACAATAACGTATCATTGTTCTTAACAATCTTATTTACCTTAATACGATATTCCTCACAATAAAATGCCTCCAATGATAATACAATAGTTCCGTTAAAATCTTCCTGAGTTGTTAATGTGTTTGTTTTCATAATAATCTCTCCTTTAAAATTGTTGTTTTGGTTGTTAATTTCATTGTTCTTTCTTGATTCATCTTTCATAATGGATTCTCCTTTAAAATATTTCGTACTATTAGGTTTATAACTACTTCCCTTTATTGATTTTCTTACTTAGATAGGCAAATACAAATATTAGCTGTATCAATACTATGTCCATGGTAATCCTCCTTTCAGCCTGGTTTTCAAGTTATAATTTCAGCATAAGTATAGCTTTTAAAAATACTATGGGCATCACCTCCTTAAACCTGAGCATAAAAAATAAGCCTTTTAACGACTTGCTTAGGTCGTGTAGATTACTGTTATAAATATCTTCATAAAGAGGGGTGGGGTTCCGAACTATGATTTAAATTCATCATTAAGTACCTAGATGCCTCCAAAAAATTTATATATAATTTTTCCTATATAAAACTATGCAGCATACTGTCTTTATCTGGTAGCACTACAGGAATTCTTAAAACTCACAAATATACTCAATAATATTAAATAAATAGCCAAAAGTCCAGGGAAGAATTAATGATGCCAATACTATTATCATACATCCAAAGTTATAAAGATAATAGCATGAACGAATTTTAATTTTTTTCATAGTTGATAATTCTGATAATTTTTTAGTATTAGATGTACATAAATATTTATTATAATCATGTCGGCTATGATTTTCGCAATGATTCAAAATTTCAGTATACTGCTTTTCAATTTTTATGACATTTTCTTCAAAATCTTTATTTAAATTATTTAAATGATTTAGTTCGAATTCAAGTTCACTTAATTTGATATAACAATTTTTAAATGCTATTTCCATACTTTTAAAATCTAATGAAGATGTAATAATCGAAATAGTAAAGATTAAAACAGAAAACCCCAAAATATATATAGCTGTTTTTTCACTATCTTTTCCATATGTAATAATGACCATCAACAACGAAAATAACGAATAATAAACATTAATTAATTGAACATATTTTCCAATAATTTTATATCGTTCAGACGAATTAATTCTAATTTTTCTCGTATCATATATTCTATCTTTAATAACATCTATATTGCTTTTTATCTCCATGTAATTCGCTCCTTAGTTTTCTTAACTTATCAACAACTATTTTCCCAATCACTTTAATCTCTTCTTCGTCATGAAAATCGCTCTTTAAACTATTACAAAACCAACAAGCTTTTTTGATATTATTAATTTCATAAGCACCATCATTGTTTACTCTATCTATTGTCATATCATTAATTTTTGCTTGATTTTCAAGTTTAAAGAAACGCTTGTATCTATTTATCTCCCAAATAGCGCCCTCATAATTAATAACAAAATCTCTTAATTTAATATATTCTTCAATTGATATCCCACAATAAGAACAGATATCTGGTGAATTAACCCACCAATTATAAAGTTCATCTTCTGATAATTTAAATTCAATATTACGTTCCTGCGCACTCTTTGACATATTTAATATAGCACCTTTGCCATATTTAAAGTAGCCAGTACTATATTGCTTTTGATATGCTCTTTTTACATTTTGTTTACCTTTTTCCGTTCCATTATATTCTTTAGAAGCTTCATAATTACACTTCTTGCAGTATGAATGAAGTCCATCTTTATTTCTATTATTTTTATGGAATTCTGATTCTTCCTTCAACTCTTTACACTTTGCACATTGCTTCAACAAATTATCACCTCTTTCTAATTAATATACCATAAATTGGGTTGAAAACATATACCAAATAGTGTAAAATTATTAATAAGGGGAAGTGCTTCACTGTTCAATAATTAATTATTGAAGATATCTAGCTTTTTTACATAATTATGACTCGTAAGGGTAAATATATTCTTTTCTCTTCCCCTTACCTATTAGGAGGATTATATGGATGTTTTTTCACAAAAGAATTTATTAAAAGTTTATCAAGAACTCAAGTTAGGTAAATTGAATACTGGTCTTGATAGATTATCAAGAAAGAATTTTGATAAATCCATTGATGATAGTATAAATATCATCAAACGGAAGATAACTGATTCAACGTATGAATTTACCCCCTATAAAGAGATACTATTACTCAAAGGTAAAGATAAACTTCCAAGAGTTATTAGTATACCTACAATTCGAGATAAAATTGTTCTTAAGATATTAGGTATTGAGTTAAAGAAAATTTGGGGTATTAGTAGTAACCTTCAAGAAACTATTGAGTCAATCAGCGAACAAATAAAATCAAACAAATATAAGTATTTCCTAAAAATGGATGTTTCCGGCTATTATTCTTCAATACCACACGATTTATTAATAAATGCATTATCTTTAAAAATAAGAGATGCTAATGTGTTAGAGCTTATTATTAAAGCAGTAAAAACACAAACGTACTCAACTACTTCAACTAAAAACGACAGAGAAACTTCCGATATTACAAAAGGTATTCCACAAGGTATTTCAATATCTAATGGACTTGGATATGCCTATCTAAAAGAGTTTGATACCTTACATAAAAGGAAAAGAAAATATAAGTATTTTAGATATGTTGATGATATATTAGTTTTATGTGAGAATGAGACAGAAGGTGCGAAAATACAGAACATCATTGAGAAAGAACTTCAAACCAAATATATACTTTCTTTAGGTGATGGCAAAGAAGAAAAAGGTCTCATAGATAATGGCATTTCTTTTTTGGGATATAAATTTAATTCTGATGGAAGAATCGAAATATCCAAAAAAAACATTTCACGTCTCGAAGTAAATATAGAAACACTATTCCATGAATTTATAAATTCTAGTGATAAAAGAATACGAGGTAATACCGAATTAATAAAGTGGAAAATTGATTTAAAAATTTGTGGCATAATAAAGAATAAAAAAACGTATGGTTGGGTTTATTATTTTAGAAGAAATGAGAACACTGCATTAATGCATCGTTTAGATGATTTTATATTAAAAATGATTGCTAGATTTCACTTAGAAAAATCCTTATTAACTAGCGACGGTAAATATAAGGGTAAAAAATTTGTTAATATGTTCTATGAAATAAAAAACAAGGGAAAACTCTCAGATAAAATTACGAATGTCGATAATTATTCTACTCTCCAGAAACGTGAAATACTTAAAAAGGTGTGTAAGCGGAATGCAGATACGTTCACTGATGTTTATGTTGACATAGAGTTTAATAAGTTTATTTTTAAAAGCATCCATGAAATCGAGTATGATTTACAACAACAATATATGTGATAATAAAAAAATAGTGATTGCGTTATAATATTAACAACATTCAATGATATATTCTAAAAAGAGATATGCTAATAATAGTACATCTCTTTTTTCTTGTATAATTTAATTTTATACGTAACTATCTAACATACCATTTTGGTTTAAGTAAAAATGAAGAAGGTACACAGTCATTTTTATAAAAAACTGTGTACTTTCTGTGTACCACTTGCATTTTTACTTCTAATAAGTTATAGTAGTATCTGCTGAAATCCTTACAACATGGGCTTTCACAAAAATAACTATCGTGTGTTCGTAACCTTCCACACGTAAAACAAAACTAAAGGAGAACAGAATATGAGAAACAAGAAAGTTTTATTTATTACCCAAGCTGCTATCATTGCGGCTATTTATGTGGTGCTTATTCAGGAATTCAGGTACGAATTGCTGAAGTACTTACAATCCTTCCTTTTTTTACCCCTGCAGCAATTCCTGGACTTACCATCGGATGCTTGCTTGGTAACTGGCTAATGGGTGCCCACATGTTAGATGTATTATTTGGCACACTGGCTACTTTGCTAGGAGCAATTGGTTCCTATGCCTTAAGAAAGAATAAGTTCCTTGTTCCTATCCCACCTATTGTTGCAAACACAATTATTGTACCTTGGGTCATTCGTATGGCTTATGGTGATGCCACTCCCATTCCTTTGTTAATGACTACTGTTGGTATTGGCGAAATTATATCTTGCGGGGTTTTGGGCTTAGTGCTGTTATTTGCATTAAATAAGTACAAACACAGTATTTTTTCTAATACAATTGCAACTCACAACTAAATTACTTCATTATTATAGAATAATCCAAATGGTTGATAACTATAAATGTTTTTCTATAGAATAGTGAGTAAGCATATGAAAAAGTGGCTGCAGATAAACAAATCCAAAGGAAAGTTTTATTTCCTATTTTGTTTATCTACAGCCACTTCTTCTATATTCATATTACTTATAGTTCACAATTATTAACGGTACGAGGGAATGGGACCACATCTCGGATATTGCCCATACCTGTCAGGTACATAACGCAACGTTCAAACCCAAGTCCAAAGCCTGCATGTCTGGCAGAACCATATTTTCTTAAATCCAGATAGAATTCGTAATCTTCCTGTTTTAGTCCAAGTTCCTTCATTCTATCTACTAAGGTGTCATAGTTATCTTCTCTTTGACTGCCACCAATGATTTCACCAATTCCCGGAACTAAAAGATCCATGGCAGCGACTGTCTTTTTATCTTCATTCAACTTCATATAGAAGGCTTTAATTTCTTTTGGGTAATCTGTTACAAAGACTGGCTTTTTATATACCTGTTCTGTAAGATATCTTTCATGCTCTGTCTGCAAGTCACAGCCCCAGCTAACTTTATAATCAAAATTATCATTATTCTTTTCTAATATTTCAATGGCTTCTGTATAAGTAACATGTCCAAACTCAGAATTTGCTACATGCTCTAATCTCTCTAACAAACCTTTGTCTACAAACTGGTTAAAGAAATTCATCTCTTCTGGGGCATTCTCTATTACATAACGAATAATATACTTAATCATACTTTCTGCAAGCACCATATCATCTTTTAAATCTGCAAATGCAATCTCAGGTTCAATCATCCAGAATTCTGCTGCATGACGTGTTGTATTAGAATTCTCTGCTCTAAAGGTAGGCCCAAAAGTATAAATATTGCGAAATGCCATGGCAAATGTTTCTCCATTTAACTGCCCACTTACAGTTAAATTGGTTTCTTTTCCAAAGAAATCCTCTGTAAAATCCACTTTACCTTCTTTTGTTCTTGGAAGTTTGTCCAGGTCAAGGGTAGTTACTCGAAACATTTCTCCTGCACCCTCTGCATCACTACCAGTAATTAATGGAGTGTGCACATAGATAAAGTTTCTCTCCTGAAAGAATTTATGAATTGCATAGGCAATCAGGGAACGAACACGAAAAACCGCCTGAAAAGTATTGGTTCTTGGTCTTAAATGGGTCATGGTTCTAAGGTATTCTAAGGTATGTCTTTTCTTTTGCAGTGGATATTCAGAAGTAGAAGTTCCTTCCACCATAATATCTTCCGCCTGAATTTCAAAAGGTTGTTTTGCTTCTGGAGTTGCTACTAATACTCCTTCAATCACAATTGCAGAGCCTACATTAAGCTTTGATATTTCAGAAAAGTTGTCTAACTTGTCGCTATATACAATTTGTAATGTTTCAAAAAAAGTACCATCATTTAAAACAATAAAACCAAAGGTTTTAGAATCACGAATGCTTCTAACCCAACCTCCGACTGTAATTTTTTTACCAATATACTGCTCTTTTTCCCGATACAGTTCTCGAATTGTTAATAATTCCATATGAATGACTCCTTTGTCTACCATTTATATTTTACGAATATTGTGGTTATCTAATACTAGGATTATCCCAAATACAGCAATTAATAACCATAATATGCCTCTGTTTCATATTTTACATCAACTTATAATGGATTACAACTAAAATTGCGATACTCTTTGACAACCAGCCCATAAAGTGATAGTATAAGGGTGCATTGTTAAATATTAAACAATCATAATTGTATTCCCTGGAGGCGACCTATGATAATCACAATTTGTATTGGAAGTTCCTGCCACTTAAAAGGATCAAGAGAAATCGTTTTTAAATTAGAGGATCTTATTAAATTACATAATTTATCTGACAAAATAGAATTAGTCGGATCTTTTTGCATTGGAAATTGTAAAAGTGGAGTGTGCGTTAAAGTAGACAACGATCTTTTTTCTCTGTTGCCAGATGAAACAGAAGGTTTCTTTACAGATGAAATTCTTAGGAGGCTGTCAAATGACTGTAATCAGCTTTAAAGAAGCAAAATGTAAAAACTGTTATAAATGCGTTAGAACCTGCAATGTAAAAGCCATTATGGTAAAAAACGCCCAGGCTCAAATAATAGATGATAACTGTATTCTCTGCGGACAATGTCTGGATACCTGTCCACAGAATGCAAAAACATTAAATAGTGACCTTCATAAGGTAAAAGGCTTTATAAAAGCAGGTATCCCAACCATTCTTTCCATTGCTCCATCCTATCTTGGTGTCTTTACCTATCAAACTCCGGGTCAGGTTATAAGTGCATTATTAAAACTTGGATTTAAGGAAGTAAGAGAGACTGCAGAAGGAGCTGCCTATGTAACACAGGAGTACCAAAAATTGTTGACTTCTGGGAAAATGGAGAATATAATAACAACTTGTTGTCCAAGTGTAAATGATTTAATTGAAATTTATTACCCAAGCTTAACCAAATATATGGCCCCTGTTGTCTCTCCCATGATTGCTCACGGCAAATTAATCCGAAAGCTCCTGGGAAATGATGTGAAAATAGTTTTCCTAGGACCATGTATAGCAAAAAAGAGAGAGGCAGAAAGCGATCCAAGAACTACCGGATATATTGATGCCGTAATTAACTTTTCTGAAGTGGAACAATGGCTGTTAGAGGAACATATAGATATTCTGGAACAACCACAGACACCTCCTTCTAATCCGAATCCAATGGTAAACCGGTTGTATCCTATTAGTAGTGGAATTATCTCTTCCGTTGTTGCATCCAATGAATCTAAAGATACTTACCGTAAGTTTTATGTGGATGGCATTAATAATTGTATGGAATTAATGGACAGTATGACAAAAGGTGATATTTCCGGATGCTTTATTGAAGCGAATCTATGCAGTGGAGGATGTATTAAAGGACCGGCTGTAAGTCAAAAACCAATCTCCAGATTTAAAGTCAAGTTAGAGATGGAAGAAATCATTCCAAAATCTCCTGTTGATACAGAATGTTTAACTCAGGATGAACTTTCCTTATATAAGCCATTTTGTGACAGATCCCATCATGACTCTATTCCCTCTATGGAACAAATTAATTATATCTTAAGCCAGATTGGTAAAACAAAGCCGGAGGATGAATTAAATTGTGGTGCCTGTGGATATTCTAGATACCACTCCAAATATTATTCTCATTGTTGACTCTGATATGAAGATTATTGAATTTAGCGGCAAGGCAGAAGATTATTTTCATGTTAGCAAATCAAAAGCCAGCGAAATGTATCTTTATGAGATTATTGATTCCATGGACTTTGAGAAGGTACTTAACACCCATGAACCTATCATTGGTAAAAAGGTTACCTACCCCAAGTTAAACCTTACTACCTTGCAAAGTATTGTATATGTAGAAAAACAGAATGCAGTACTGTGATAAACAGATGTTAGTAGCTCAGGAGATCGCAGGATTGTTAGGGGAGACCACAGCTGAAACAAAAGTGACATTAACAAAACTCCGTGACACAATACTAAATGATGGCATTGAGCAAAAATAGGGAAAGGTTATTCATATGAAAGTAAGTATTGATGCTTCATTTAAAAGTTTAAATAAACATCATGAGGAGCTTTGTGGTGATAAGGTAGAAATTCTAAAAACGGAACAAGCCAATATTATGATTCTGGCAGATGGTATGGGTAGTGGAGTCAAGGCAAATATTCTAGCCACTCTCACTTCCAAAATTCTAGGTACCATGTTTCTTAATGGAGCTGGAATCGAAGAATGTGTAGAAACAATTGCAAGTACTTTGCCAGTCTGTAAAGAAAGGGAAATTGCTTATTCTACTTTTAGTATTTTACAAATAAATAAAAATGGGGAAGCCTATCTGGTAGAATTTGATAATCCCATGTGTGTATTTATTCGGGAGGGAAAATTAGGCGAGATTCCTTATTCTGAGCGAACTATGGCAGGAAAGAAAATCCGGGAATATCATTTTACCGTTCAGATTGATGATTGCTTAATCTTAATGAGTGACGGTGTAATTCATGCCGGCGTTGGCAAGTTCCTTAATTTTGGATGGACCTGGGAAAGTATGGCTGAATATGCCCTAAAGGAAACGAAAAAGACCCTCTCCGCTTCAAGGCTTGCTTCTATTTTAATAAAAGCATGTGATGATTTATATGACAGGGTACCAGGGGATGACACTACGGTGGCTGTTGCCCGTATTATTAATATAAGAACCGTGAATTTATATACAGGTCCACCAGCAGATATGTCGTCAGATGCCCAGTTGATACAGGATTTTATGGATGGTGATGCAACCAAAATTATATGCGGTGGAACCAGTGCAAATATTGCATCAAGAATTCTTGACAAACCAGTCATAACAAGTTTAGAATATGTTGATGTAACACTTCCCCCCATTGCCTACATTGATGGAATTGATTTGGTTACGGAAGGCGTGCTGACATTAACAAGGGCTTTATCGTTAATGAAACAATACTTAAAGGGAGACATTGATTATAGCTTTTTTGAAGAATTGGATAAAGAAAATGGTGGGTCAAAGGTTGCCAAACATATTATTGAGGATTGTACCGTCCTGAATTTATTTGTTGGGAAAGCCATAAATGAAGCTCATCAAAACACCGATCTTCCCTTTGACCTAAGCATACGTATGAATCTGGTAGAACAGTTAAAAGAAGCAGCACTAACTATGGGAAAAGAAGTACATGTAAAATACTACTAACAAATATGATAGATCCGAAATTTCAGATTCTATCAATGACGCGCTGTCACTTTAGTGACCATCAGAGTTTCTATGATTAAGTAATAGGAGAGGAAATATGTTAAGAGAAAGTTCAAATATAGGTACAATTAAACACGAAGTATTATATGAAGTGGCTAAACTTGCATTTCAAGGAGAATTGGAAAATAAGAAAGAAGGGCTCCCATTAGAAATGATTCCAGGGCCTCAGGCTAATTTTCGATGTTGTATTTATAAAGAAAGAGAAATTATTCGTCAAAGAATCCGTTTAGCGGAAGGTAAATCATCCTCACCAGGTTCTGATAATAAAAATATCGTTCAAGTTATCTCTTCTGCCTGCGAAGGCTGCCCTATCACAAGGTTTGTTGTGACTGATAACTGTCAGAAATGTATGAGTAAGAAATGCCAGGCCTCTTGTAACTTCGGTGCCATCTCCATGCTTCGAGACAGGGCACACATCGATCCTGCACTTTGTAAAGAATGTGGCAAATGTTCTCAAGCTTGTCCATATAATGCAATTGCCGACTTAATGCGCCCATGCAAAAGAAGTTGTCCTGTTGATGCAATCTCTATGGATGAAAATAATATTGTAGTGATTGACGAAGAAAAATGTATCAATTGTGGAGCCTGTATAAAAGATTGTCCATTTGGTGCAATTTCAGATCGTTCCTTTATGGTAGATGTAATTAACCTTATGGAAACCAGAGAAGTTGCTGTTTACGCAATGCTTGCTCCAGCCTGGGAAGGCCAGTTTGGCAGTCAGGTATCTGTTGGAAGCATGACAGAAGCATTAATAGAATTAGGTTTTGATGGAATGTATGAAGTTGCTTTAGGTGCTGACTTTGTTGCTGCTAGTGAGTCCGAAGAATGGGCAGAAGCATTTGACCAGGGTAAGAAAAAGACCACATCCTGTTGTCCTGCATTTGTTAAGATGATCCGTAAGCATTACCCAACTCTGTCGGATCATATTTCATCCACTATTTCACCTATGGCTGCTACTGCCAAACTAATCAAAGCCATGGATCCCGATGCAGTTTGTGTCTTTATTGGTCCATGTATTGCTAAAAAGGAAGAAGTTTTAGACACCATAGATTTAGGTGGTGCAGACTATGCTTTGACTTTTGATGAATTAGAATCTATGTTACGTGCCAAAGATATTGAACCGAAAACCTTTGGTGAGCACTTACAACAGGGAAGTATTTATGGTAAGAAATTCTGTGTTTCTGGTGGAGTTACAGCTTCTGTCATCCAGTCATTAAAAGAAACAAAAGTGGATTCCAATATTTCAGTTAAAGTTTGTAATGGAGCTGCTGAATGTAAAAAAGCACTTACTCTTCTTAAGGTTGGAAAGCTTCCGGAAGATTTTATGGAAGGTATGGTTTGTGAAGGTGGATGTTCTAACGGACCAGGCAGTATCTTGACCGGAAGGAATGCAAACTTAAACCGTGAAAAATTATTTGCACAGGCAGATAGTCGAGAAATTCATGAAAATTTAAAGAATTATGAACAATATGGTTTTTCCATGCATAGAAAGTAAACTTTATAGGAGCTTACTCCTTTAATATAATCTGGTTAAAAATACATAAGAGGGTATGGCTGTCTAATTTATATTTTTCAGTCTACCCTCTTTTTAAGGCATTTAATATATTCCTTGAATTTCTGCTTTCACTATAAATATAATTGTCAGGTTCATTTATCTGGTATAAATAGTGGGCATCGGAATTGGTTATTATATTACAGGTGTTCAGGTATGGATTGTTTCTTCGTAAGGAATGTAGATTTTTCAAGTCGCTTATCTCTGCGCAGTGAAACTTTGAATCCCCAGGAATAAAACCAAGGTTAGATAGAATGCTGTTGGTTGTTTTATCAATATGAGCAGGAATCATGATTCCGTGATATTTTGTAACTAGGTCATATACCTGATGAAAGGGAATGGTAGTGGCATTAATTAAGAGATTAGGTTCTAAACTAATGATTTCATCCTCTTTGTTACAGATTTGCTGTTTTCCAAAGATACTTGGATTATTTTGAAAGGCAGGGAGTTTCTCGTATACATAAGCATCAAAGCTCATAGCTTCTTCTAAAGTCTCAAAGAGGCAGATCACATGGACTTCTTCTGCAGTACATAATTCCATTCCTGGGATTCCTATTATTCCAAACTCTTCTGCATATTTCATAAAAGGGGGGCAGTTTTTGCAGGAGTTGTGATCTGTTAGGGCTATCACATCCAGTTTTTTTATTGCGGCCATGCCTACAATGTTGCCTGGAGTCATATCATCATCCGCGCAAGGTGACAGACAGGAATGCAAGTGAAAATCGTAAGATAAATTAAGCATTTAATAGTTGATATACGGATAAGGCTGCTTCAAAGATTGGCTTTTCAGTAGAAAGAACCGTAATATTTTGGTCCTTTGCTTTCATTTTAGCAGTATCATCCAAGGATGCCCCCTCAGCCAATATGATACAAGCGACTTCCGTTAGGGATGCCACCGCTATGGTATTAATATTACCCATTACAGTAACCCAGGCAGAACCTGCTGGTGCTTTCCCCATAGCTATACTTAGCAAATCACAACAATATGGTCCTACAACAGGAAGGTTTAGATTATCTCCCAGATTACTTATGGAAAAAATATTTTTATTAACCAAATCTTGCAGAGTCATAGAAATCTCCTTTCGTACTGCCCTCTTACACAGGTAATTACCAAACTATCTATTATTCTGAATCTATCATACCAATAACACCCAATTTATTTTACTCTGGATTTTGTATCCTTCCTGTTTTATCTAACATTGAGATTTCATCGGATATCTTATGTATATATTGACGGAATAAGTGGATACAGTCATTTTCATTGGCAACACCTCTGACAACATCTTCTGCTAATGCCTTACAGGTTGGTGCTCCACATGACCCACAATCCAGTCCCGGAAACTTCTGGCACAGTTCTTCTACTTTTGCAATCATTGCAATGCTCTCAATCATGTCCTCGCCTAATTTAAATACTGGCTCATACTCCACTTGCTCTGTCCAAAATCCATGGAATGCTTCCGCACTGGTAATATGTTTTCTAGCCACTGGCATATACTTTCTAAGGCGCTTTAGTTTTACCTTTGCAACAAATGGATTCTCAACCGTAAGAACTCCTCCAACGCAGCCTCCATGGCAGGCATTAAGTTCTATAAATTGCAACTTGGTAAACTTTTGATCTTCCAGGTCTTCTAATACACGAATTACATTCTCAATTCCATCGGCAGCAAGATAGCTGTCTGTAAGAAGTCCATCTGCTTCTCCTCCGGTGCCTCCCCAACTTATACCTATTTTACCAGATATGGTAAGGTCCTCTAAATCTTCTCTGTTTTCAACTGCATTCATGCAGCTAACCAGTCTTGGATAAATATCTTTGATTGACAACACGCCGTCAACCTCGCTTTTATCAATTCCCAATGGAGTTTTTACAGCACTTACTTTGGCTGGGCAGGGAGAAATAAATATAATACCAATCTTTTCTGATGGTAAGCCTGTAAGTTTCATGGCTTTCTCTCTTGCAAGGGAGGCAGCCAAATCTATCGGAGCTTTTATAGGTAGTAAATAATCGATAAGATTTGGGAAACGAACCCGAATCAACCGGACAACAGAAGGACATGCAGAACTTATAATGGGCCACTGTTCCATATGTTCGGCAACGTACTTACGTGACATATCAGATACCAGTTCAGCCGCACCACTTACCTCATATACATCATCAAAACCAAGACATTTTAAGCCATTTAATATAATATTGACGTCTTCTAAATTATTAAACTGCCCATACAAGGAGGGAGCAGGAAGTGCTACTGTATATTCATATTGTTCTAGTATCTCGATTTGATCATGGTAGGCTAGTTTTGCATGATGTGGGCAGATTCTAATACATTCTCCACAGTCAATACAAAATTTCTTTGTTATTACTGCTTTGCCATTTCTAACACGAATTGCCTCTGTAGGGCATCTTTTGATACAGTTGATACACCCCTTACATAATGACTCATCGAGACGTACAGCATTGAAAAATTTATCCATAATTCGTCTCCTTAATAAAAATAACCTTATAAACAGGAAGGAAACATTATAGTTTTACCTTCATTGTTACTGTAGTTCCCACACCAATCTTGGTTTTAATGTCCATCTCATCTGTGTATTTCTTCATATTGGGTAAGCCCATTCCAGCCCCAAATCCAAGGGATCTTATGTTCTCCGGTGCTGTGGAATAACCTGCCTGCATTGCTTTTTCAACATCAGGAATTCCAGGTCCCTGATCTTCTAGGACCATGAGAATCTCATGTGGTGATATGGTTACTTTTATTATACCACCATGGGCATGAATTACCATATTTATTTCACCTTCGTACATAGAAATTGCAACTTTACGAACCATCTCTGGGCTTACGCCCATTTGTTTTAATTTACTTTTTACATCACTAGAAGCCTCTCCTGCTCTGGTAAAATCATCTCCAGAAACCTGATAGGTTAATGTTATATAATTTATCAACGATATGGTGCACCTCCACGTAATCCTTTTTCGTAAAGCAAACCACAGGCAGAAAACATCCTGTGTCCAGAGGATAATAATACTATTTCCCTTTCCCTGGCAAGTTGAATCATGGCTTCATCAGGTACTTTGCCCCGTACAAAAACAATACAGATGATATCCATCATTTCTGCTGTACGGATGGCTTGCATATTACATAGACCGGTTAGCAGTACCGATTGATCTTTTACAAATGCAAGAACATCACTCATCATATCCGATCCACAAGCCGTATGCACTTCTCTGTCCAATAACATCTCACCCCATATCAACCGTGCTCCTAACGTTATTTTAAAATATGTAGATTCTTTCATAATATTTTTTTCATATTCATAAATATTTGTAGATTTTTTGTCAATATAATGCTATAATTATGGTGCTTAACGAGAAAAAATATCAACAAGTCAATTTAATTAAGTTAATCAAGGAGGTTTCAACATGAGTTCCAAGAACAAAACAGTACCTTTTGCCGGCACCAAAGAGCAAGAGGCGGAACTTCAAAGTGTAATACTCAAGTACAAAGATGAAAAAGGTGCTCTCATGCCGATTTTGCAGGAAGCACAACACATCTATGGCTATCTTCCCATTGAAGTTCAGACCATAATATCCAATGAGATGGATATTCCGTTAGAGAAAATCTACGGCGTAGTAACATTTTATTCACAATTTTCCCTAAACCCTAAAGGCAAATTTAAGATATCTGTGTGCCTTGGAACTGCCTGTTATGTGAAAGGCTCCGGTGATATATATAATAAACTGATGGAGTTACTTCATATTGAGGGCGGCCAATGTACCCCTGATGGAAAATATTCATTAGAAGCTTGCCGCTGCATCGGTGCGTGTGGATTAGCACCTGTACTTACAGTAAATGATGATGTATATGGACGTTTAAAAGTAGATGAGATTGAAGGTATTTTAGAAAAGTATAAATAGCAAACATAGTCTTTGAAAGCCAACAGGAGTAAGGAAACCATATGATGACTGAATTATCACTTAATGTACTGGATGTTGCTGAGAATTCTCTCCGCGCTAAGGCTGATTTCATTCAGATTTTATTGGAGATTAATTCAATCCAGGATACACTAACTATTATTATAACCGATAATGGGGTTGGTATGAGTGAACAGCAGGTTGTCCAGGCACAGGATCCCTTTTATACCACACGTACCACACGAAATGTGGGCCTTGGAATCCCCTTTTTTAAATATGCTGCTGAAAGTACCGGAGGTAGATTCAGTATCCATTCATCCCCTGGTAAAGGAACTAAGGTACAGGCAGAATTCAAATTATCTCACATTGACAGGATGCCCTTAGGTGATATGACAAGTACCATCTATACCTTAATTACATTTAATATCCATGTTGACTTTTTGTATACTTATATTGTGGATGATAAAAGCTTTTCCCTCGATACCCGTGAATTCAGAAAAATACTTGGAAATATTCCATTTCATGAGCCAGAAGTTGCTTCCTTTATCAAAGAATATTTAGAAGTTAACAAAATGGAAGTGGACCATGGTAAAACTTATTAATTGAGATGGTTTATTCTGTGTCATAAGATTCAGACTTTCTCAATCTTATCTTAAAATCTACAAATTACGTATTCATTATTATAGTATCAAATGTTTTTTCATAGATTAAGGAGGAAACTATATGAAGTCTCTTGAAGAGTTAAAAGCCATAAGAGAGAAGATGCAAGGTCAGGTAAGCATGCGTTCTGAAGACTCCACCCAGACAAGGGTTGTCGTAGGCATGGCAACCTGTGGTATTGCCAGTGGAGCAAGACCTGTTCTAACTGCTCTCTCTGATTACGTTCAATCTAAAAAATTATCTAATGTTGCCGTAACTCAAACCGGCTGCATCGGTTTATGCCAGTATGAACCAATTGTTGAAGTTTTAGAACCTGGAAAAGATAAAGTCACTTATGTTAAGATGACACCTGAAAAAGCATTAGAAGTTGTGGAACAACATCTGATTCGTGGTCAGGTCGTTGATAAATATACCATTAGTGCTGAAGGGAGGATATAAATCATGTATCGTTCACACGTTTTAGTTTGTGGTGGAACCGGATGTACCTCTTCCGGAAGCCCTAAAATAATGGAAGCATTACAAACAGAAATTAATAAAAACGGACTAGCTTCTGAAGTATGTGTGGTACAAACAGGCTGTCACGGATTATGTGCCTTAGGTCCAATTATGATTGTATACCCGGAAGCTACTTTTTATTCAATGGTAAAAATAGAAGACATTCCTGAAATTGTATCCGAACATTTATTAAAAGGTAGAGTAGTAACCCGCCTTGTATATGAAGATACAGTAACAGAAGAAGGAATTCGCTCTCTGAATGAAACTAATTTTTACAAAAAGCAACATAGAATCGCACTTCGTAACTGTGGTGTTATTAACCCAGAGAATATTGAAGAATACATTGGAACACGTGGATATGAAGCATTAGGCAAGGTATTAACTGAATTTACCCCAGATCAGGTCATTCAGTCAATTATTGATAGTGGACTTCGTGGTCGTGGAGGCGGCGGATTCCCTACAGGAACAAAGTGGAAACTTGCCAAAGCAAATGATGCGGATCAGAAATATGTATGCTGTAACGCAGATGAAGGTGATCCTGGTGCATTTATGGATCGTTCTGTATTGGAAGGTGACCCTCATGTAGTATTAGAAGCAATGGCTATTGCTGGTTATGCTATTGGCGCATCCCAAGGATATATTTATGTTCGTGCAGAGTATCCAATTGCAGTACAGCGTCTTGAGATAGCAATTAAGCAGGCCAGAGAATATGGATTGTTAGGTAATGATATCTTTGGTACTGGCTTTAGCTTTGATATTGGCTTAAGACTTGGTGCTGGAGCTTTCGTATGTGGAGAAGAAACCGCACTTATGACTTCTATTGAAGGAAATCGTGGGGAACCTCGTCCTCGTCCTCCATTCCCTGCACAAAAAGGTTTGTTTGGCAAACCAACCATATTAAATAACGTTGAAACCTACGCAAATATTCCTCAGATTATATTAAATGGACCTGAATGGTTTGCAGCTATGGGTACTGAGAAATCAAAAGGAACCAAAGTATTTGCACTTGGGGGTAAGATTAAAAATACTGGACTTGTTGAGATCCCTATGGGAACTACCCTTCGTGAAGTTATTGAAGATATTGGTGGCGGTATTCCAAATGGCAAGAAATTTAAAGCTGCCCAGACTGGTGGACCATCCGGCGGTTGTATTCCAACGGAGCATTTTGATATTCCAATTGACTATGATAACCTGATTAGCATAGGTTCTATGATGGGATCTGGTGGTCTTATTGTAATGGATGAAGATAACTGCATGGTTGATATCGCTAAATTCTTCCTTGAGTTTACAGTAGATGAGTCTTGTGGAAAATGTACTCCTTGTAGAATCGGTACAAAACGTCTTTATGAAATACTTGATAGAATTACAAAAGGACAGGGTAACCTTGAAGATTTAGATAGATTGGAAGAACTTTGCTATCATATTAAAGATAATTCCCTCTGTGGACTTGGTCAAACAGCTCCAAACCCAGTACTATCTACGCTTCGTTATTTTAAAGATGAATACATTGCTCATGTTGTGGATAAAAAATGTCCTGCAGGCGTTTGTAAATCATTACTTTCTTATGTCATTAGTGCTGATGAATGTAAAGGCTGTACTTTATGTGCAAGAGTATGCCCAGTTGGTGCAATTGAAGGAAAAGTAAAAGAAGCTCATATTATTAATCAGGATAAGTGTATCAAATGTGGTGCTTGTATGGAGAAATGCCGTTTTGGTGCAATTTCCAAAAAATAACACCAACAGTTTAGATTCTTTAAGGAGGTCAATAATGGAAACCGTAAATATTAAAATAAATGGTGCCGATATTGCTGCACCAAAAGGCGCTACCATACTGGAGGCTGCTAGATTGGCACATATTGATATTCCAACTCTTTGCTTCTTAAAAGAGATTAATGAAATAGGAGCTTGCCGTATCTGTGTAGTTGAAGTAAAAGGTGCCAGAAGTCTGGTTGCATCCTGCGTATACCCGGTAAATGAGGGCATGGAAGTATGGACCAATACACCAAAAGTATTAGATTCAAGAAAAAGAACCCTGGAACTCATTCTTTCAGATCATGATAAAAAATGTTTATCTTGTGTAAGAAGTGGTAACTGTGAGCTTCAAACATTAAGTAAAGCATTTGGCATTGAAGATGATAGTAAATTTAAAGGGGACGAAAATCATTTTGAAATAGATTACACTGCTGCTCACATGTATCGTGATAATAATAAATGTATCCTTTGCAGACGTTGTACTGCAGTATGTGAAAAGACTCAGGCAGTAGGTGTTATCGGACCAAATGAGCGTGGTTTTAAAACTATGATAGGTTCCGCATTTGATATGGGACTTGGAGAAACCAGTTGTGTATCCTGTGGACAGTGTATTGCTGTATGTCCTACCGGTGCACTTTCAGAAAAAGATTTGACAAAAGATGTATTTGCTGCCATTGCAGATCCAAAAAAACATGTTATTGTTCAAACTGCTCCTTCTGTACGTGCTGGACTTGGAGAAGAGTTTGGTTATCCTATAGGAACTAATGTAGAAGGTAAGATGGTTGCAGCACTTCGTCGCTTAGGCTTTGACAGAGTATTTGATACTGATTTTGCTGCTGACTTAACGATTATGGAAGAAGCCCATGAATT